>JAFQOB010000155.1 GCA_017395725.1 Clostridia bacterium | reverse complement strand
GTTCCCGTTGAATTTGACCCCAAGCACGTTATTTACGTTTGGATTGATGCATTGTCAAATTATATCACTGCGTTAGGATATGACGTTGATGAACAAGGTGAGCTTTTCCAGAAGTATTGGCCCGCTGACGTTCATATTATCGGTAAAGATATTTTGAGATTCCATACTATTTATTGGCCCATAATGCTTATGGCTCTTGACGTTGAGCTTCCTAAAAAGGTGTTTGGACATCCCTGGCTTAACTTCGGCACCGATAAAATGAGTAAATCAAAGGGTAACGTTATTTACGCTGATGATTTGGTTGATATGTTTGGTGTTGATGCTGTACGTCATTATTGTCTTTCTGAAATGCCTTATGCATCAGACGGCAGCATTTCCTATGAAAATATTATTGCTCGTTACAACAGCGACCTTGCCAATAACCTTGGTAACCTTGTAAACAGAACTATAGCAATGACCAAAAAATATTTTGGAGGTGTAGTTCCTACGCCTATTGAAAGTAATGATGCTTTTGATGCTGACTTGAAAAAATGCTGCAAGGAAGCGGTCGAAAAGGTACGCGAATATATGGATAGTTATCACGTTGCTGATGCATCGGACTGTGTATTTAATCTCCTTCGCCGTGCTAATAAGTATATTGACGAGACAACACCCTGGGTTCTCGCTAAAGATGAAGCTAATAAGGAAAGACTTGGTACAGTAATGTACAATCTTCTCGAAACTATAAGAATAGGTGCAATACTTCTTAATCCTTTCCTTACACAGACAAGCGAAAAGATTCTTTCGTTTATTAATACAGAAGTAACTGACTATGAATCGGTACTTACATTCGGTAATCTTGTTTCCGGCAATAGTGTCGGTGATGCAACCGTTCTTTTTGAAAGAATCGATGAAAAGAAGCTTCTTGAAGAAATTGAAGCAAAGAAGTCGGCTGCTCAGGAAAAGGTGATTGAAAAACCTGCTGACGCAAACGTAAACGAAATTACTTTTGATGAATTTATGAAGCTTGAGCTTCGTTGTGCTCAGATTATTTCTTGCGAACCCGTACCCAAGGCAAAGAAGCTTTTGAAGCTTCAGGTAGATCTTGGATACGAAAAAAGACAGGTCGTTTCGGGAATTGCTAAGTATTACAAGCCCGAAGAGCTTGTAGGCAAAAAGGTTGCTCTTGTTGCAAATCTTAAACCTGCGGTTTTGTGCGGTGTTGAAAGTAACGGTTTGATACTTGCATCAGGCGAAGAAGACGTTAAAGTATTGTTCCTTGATGAGTCAACAGAAAACGGCGCAAGAATCAGATAAGGTGACAAGGACTGTATAATGGAACAAATTATTTTTGATGCTCATGCACACTATAATGATGATAAATACTCTGACCAAGAGCGAGATAAAATAATTGAATACGTATTTGAAAACGGCGTTAAGTATATTCTTAACGCCGGTACAAATATTAAGACCTCTCTTGAATGTATTGCGCTTTCTGAGAAATATAACGGGTTCTATGCCGGAGTTGGTTTTTATCCCCACGATTGTTGTGGCATAACTGACGACAAAGCCGCATTGCTTGAACTTGAAAAAATGCTCGAACACCCTAAAGTAGTGTCTCTTGCTGAAATTGGTTTAGATTACTACTATGACGACGTTCCGAGAGATATTCAAAAAAAGTGGTTTGAACTGCAGCTTGATTTATCAGAACAAAAAAATATCCCCGTATGTATACACGACAGGGATGCTCACGGTGATGTTGTAAGTATTCTGAAAAATCATAAAAATGCTAAGGGAATGCTTCACAGCTTCAGCGGCAGTAAAGAAACCGCAGAGGAGCTTTTAAAGCTCGGTTGGTTTATTTCTGTTTCGGGAGTTGTAACTTTTAAAAATGCTCAAAAAATAGTTGAAGTAGTTGAAATGCTGCCTCTTGAAAGAATGCTTATCGAGACGGATACGCCTTATCTTTCTCCGGTTCCCAAAAGAGGTAAGCCTAATAACTCGGCAAATCTTTGGTATACTGCTGAGAAAATCGCTGAAATCAAGAGAATGACAACAGAGCAAATAATAAAAATAACCCGAGAAAATGCTTGTAAACTTTTTGGAATATAAAAAGCTATAGATTAAAGCTAAAAGCTTATATCTATAGCTTTTTTGGTTTTTACATTTCGTCTGCAAGTGTTTTACGTTTCTCCCACTTGCCTGAAAGGAAATATATCAAACTTGGAATTGCATACCCATATGGAGCTAATCCATACCCTAAAACAAATCCATAAAAACCGAATCCCAGAGCAATTCCAAACAGCCAACTGAGTCCTATACGAAGTACAACCCCGTCAAGCATAGCCAATACCATACAAAGCTTGGAATTGCCTATACCTTGGATAAAAGCACCGCTTCCGCGCATTATAGAAAAAGCAGGGAACATCCAAAGAATTGCTTTTATAAACGTTGATGACATATCGTGAACTAACGGGTCGTCTGAGAACAAGACAAATAATTGTTTTCCGAAAAATATGTAAAGAAGCATACAAAAGACGGTAAATATTCCGGATATTATCCAGGCTTTGTATACAACTTGCTTGGCTCTTTCTTTGTTTTGTGCACCTATATTCATACTTATCATCGGCATAGCGGCGTACTGTATTCCTTGTGATATTTTATTGATAATATCGTCAATACGGCAGCCAACCCCAAAAGTCGCAGAGGCAACTACGCCTACGTTATTTATCATTGAGTTAACAAACAACATTGATACGTTAATAAAGCCCGATTGAATTGCCATCGGTGTTCCAAGACCGGTAATCATACCGGTATATTTTTTGTTTAAAACAAATATCTATTTTTTAAATTCAAATCAAAAAGCATCTTTATGTTTTACTAAATAATAAACAGAAAAAATAAACGAGACGGCTTGTCCGATTATGGTCGCATAAGCTGCCCCTGCTACACCCCAACCGAGTATTCCTGTGAAAAGAATGTCAAGTACTAAGTTGACCGAAGATGCTATGCCTATAAAAAGAAAGGGGCGTTTTGCATCTCCCATTCCTCGAAGTACAGCAGAAACGAGGTTGTATCCGGCTGTAAAAAATAGACCAGCGGCACATATTATCAAATAATCCATTGCCATAGCGTAAGATTCAGCGGGGATATTCATAACGTTTAGTATCCAATTTGATAATGCTATAATAATGCCGGAAAATGCAACGGAAAGCAATAGAACGTATATCGTCAGCGTTCCAATTACTTCGTTCATTTCTTTATACTTTTTTGCTCCTAAGGCTTGAGCTATAAGAACTTGACCTGAGTTTGAAAAACCAAGGCAAACCATAGTAGCAAAGTTGACAATCATACTGCTTTGTGATACTGCGGAGAGTCCCGGAGTTCCTACGTATTTTCCCACAATTATCATATCAATAGTGCTATAAAGGACTTGTAGTGCATTAGATGCCATAAAGGGAAGTGCAAAAAGCAAAAGCTGTTTCGCAATATTTCCTCTTGTAAAATCTTTTGAAAGAGTGCGCGAGTTCATTTATTTTTACTCCTAATCTAAAATAACGTGAGAATTATAACATATATTGCATTTTATTTCAACATTATTTCATCATTTCTTTAGCCGAATACTTGTTTTTTAATCTCACTTAACTCTTTGTGAAATTTAGGATTTCTCAAATCTTCTTCGGTGTAAGCAAGGGGCATCAGATTCCAAAACGGAGCGTTTGAGTTCTCTTTGATACATTCTTTAAGAATTGGCAATTTAATGTTTAAATAAAATCCAATACAGCCATTTCTAAAGTTTGAATACAGTTCTATGCCATCTTCAAGGGTAACAAGTGTTTTACCGCATTGATAGTGTATTGTTTTAGGACTGAGCTTACTAAATCCTTTGCCGTAATGAATGGGAAAATCAGCTTCGTTATCTTCAAGGGGAATAGTGCCTATGATTTCACACTCTCCATAGAAGAATATATTATCCATAATCATTTGAGAGGGTAGCATCTTTTTGCCAATAAGTTGTTGTGGTGTAATATTCTCATCTTCCGTTACGTCAACGGGTAGATTAGCAAATCTGTTTGCAGAGGTACTTGCACTGGGAGGAGATAGCTCGGAGACCTTACGCTTTTTTGATGAGAGCACACGCTGCCAAGCGGGAGGTTGTTTTTCTGTTTGAGACGGTGTATCCAGAC
>JAFQOB010000154.1 GCA_017395725.1 Clostridia bacterium | reverse complement strand
AGTTCAACGGGGGAAGAAACGTCGTTTAGTCCTTCAAAATTAACACCTTTTACAACTCTGCCGTTTTTTACGTCGAGGCAGGGAATTATTCTTTTTGTAGTCATTTTGCCACCTCGATTGCTTCTTTCAGATCAATTGCTTTTGTGTAGTAGGCTTTACCTATAATTGCTCCGTAAATTTTCTTTATTGCAAGTTTTTTTACGTCTTCAATAGACGAGACACCGCCGGATGCAATTATTTGCATATTACATCTTTGTGAAAGCTCGTTATAAAGGTCGTGGTTTGTTCCTTTCATTGCACCGTCTTTTGATATGTCGGTGCAAATAAGTGTCTTTACGCCAATGTCTTGCATCTGCAAACAAAAATCAAATGCATCAATAGTTGATTTTTCGGTCCAACCCTTAACTGCAACAAAACCGTCTTTTATATCAACGCCGATAGCGATTTTGTCGCCGTATTTTTTTACTGCTTCTTTGGCAAAGTCTTTGTTTTCTACAGCCGCAGTACCCAGTATAACGCGGTCAAGTCCCGCAGAAATATATTTGTCAACGATTTCCATTGAGCGTATGCCGCCGCCAACTTCACAAAATAGACCGGTTTGTTTTTTTATATTGCAAATAATATTAAGATTCGGAGTAGTACCGCTTTTTGCACCCTCAAGGTCAACTAAGTGTATATGTGTTGCGCCCTGCTTTACAAAATCTTCTGCGATTTCTACGGGATTATTGCTGTAGACTGTTAACTGATTGTAATCGCCTTTGTATAGGCGTACTGCTTTACCTTCAAAAAGGTCAATTGCGGGATAGATTATCATTCTTAGATACCGCCTTTCTCGCAAAATGCACGGAGTATATTAAGCCCGACGTTACCGCTTTTTTCAGGGTGGAATTGACAACCGTATATATTGTCTTTTCCGACTGCGGCGGTTATATCACAGCTGTATTCTGCAGTTGCGATAAGAGAATCGTCACAACCTGTAGCGTAAAATGAATGAACAAAGTAAACGCAGTCACCTTCGTTTATATATTTAAACAGAGGGGATTTGTCAGAAGTAAATTTCAAAGCATTCCAGCCGATGTGTGGAATCTTTAAGTTTTTATCAACAACGTCGGTCAAAGGTCTTATTTCGCCTTTTAATAAACCGAGGCCTTTTGTCTCTCCGTACTCAAAGCTTTTTTCAAAAAGCATTTGCATGCCGAGGCAGATTCCGAGAAGCGGTTTACCTTTATTTGCTTCTTCCGTTACAATTTCGGCGAGTCCCGACGCAAAAAGCTTGTCTGATGCATCTTTGAATGCACCAACGCCGGGGAGTATTATTTTTTCGGATTCTCTAAGTACCTGTGGGTCGCTTGTTACTATCGTATCAGCGCCAACGTATGCGAGTGAGCTTTTTAAAGAAAAGAGGTTTCCCACTCCGTAATCAACAATTGCAATCATTAAAGGAGTCCTTTCGTTGAGGGAATTTCATTAAGGAGTGCAGGGGCTTTTTTTGTTGCTTGACCGAGGGCTCTGCCAACTGCTTTAAATGCACCCTCTATAATATGGTGAGAATTTGTTCCTGCAAGCTGTTTTATATGAAGATTGATTTTCGCGTTGCGAACAAAACCAAGCCAAAATTCTTCAACAAGCTCTGTATCAAAATCTCCGACTTTTTCAGTGGGGATATTGAGGTCAAACCCAAGATAATCTCTGCCTGAAATATCTATAGCCGCTAATATTAAAGCTTCGTCCATAGGGAGAGTGATATCGCCGTATCGATTGATACCTCTCTTGTCGCCTATAGCATCATTGAAAGCAATGCCGAGGCAAATACCTATATCCTCGACGGAATGGTGATAATCGACGTTTGTGTCGCCCTTGCAAGATACTTCTATATCGAAACGGCTGTGTTTGGAGAAGAGAGTAAGCATATGGTCAAGAAAACCGCAGCCTGTTTCGATTTTTGATTCGCCCTTTCCGTCAAGTCTGATTTTTAGATAAATGTCTGTTTCGGCAGTTTTTCTTTTTATTTCAGCAACTCTAATCATTTATTCTCCTCCAATACTTTTTTTAGAGCAAATAAAAGTGCTGTCATTTGCTCGGACGTTCCAACCGTAATTCGAACGTAATCGCTAATTCTCGGTTTAGAGAAGTGACGGACAAGTATGCCTTTTTTCTTAAGGCTTTCGTATATAGTTTGTCCATCAACGTCGGGGTGTTTTGCAAATATAAAGTTAGATTTAGAATCAGTTGTAACAAATCCCATTTCTTTTAGTTTAGAGGTGGTGTATTCTCTGTTTTCGGCTATTTCAGCACAGTTTGCTTTAGTGTAGGCGTCGTCGTTTAATACTCCGATTCCCGCCGCCATAGTCATTCTGTTGATGTTATAGGGGTTAGTTGAATATTTAACGGTATTCAAGTCAGCAATAAGTTCTGCGGAACCGACTCCAAAACCGAGTCTTGCACCCGCCATAGAGCGTGACTT
>JAFQOB010000153.1 GCA_017395725.1 Clostridia bacterium | reverse complement strand
CTCCACAGGCTCAAGTAATTGCTTGTCTCTTACAGATAAATAACTTCCCGAAAAGGTATTTGCCTTATCAAGCAACGTATATAAACACGACAATACACCGTATATTCGCTCTTTTTGCCAATATCTATACATTTTTTCAGCAACAGATGCTACGTCTTGCGACGAGGATATCGGCAATTTGTAAATATTTTCTTCAGGTTCTTGACAGCAGTCAAAATTTACTACGTAAGAATACCCCGGCGTTACCTCTCTTATGTAGTACGAGCTCCCTTTTTTTACAAACAATATCTGCCCCTCGCTAAGTAACCATTTCTTGTCGCCGGAGCAGTATTCAGTCTCTCCTTTAAGCTTTATTATAAATCCATTGGAACGTCGGCTGAGCATCTGCCTTGTTCCACCTATAGACACGTCTCGAAACATACTGCTTATATTTAATCCCATATAAAGCATTTTTTCTGAAAACTCCATATTCAACCCTCCGTTTAGTTCATTGTAACATTACATATTATTTCCGTCAAGCATATTTTTTAAAACGTTTTTTAATATAAAAGGAGATTTTTATTATGATCAAGCAAAAAAAGTACAGCGGTATTACAGTTCCCGTTCTTACCCCCGTTCTTGAAGACGAAACAGTAGACGAAAAAGGCTACAGACGTCTTATCAAATATCTTATCGACAACGGTGTTCACGGTATTTTCGCATGTGGTACGCTCGGTGAAACAATGTCCTTGACTCAAGCAGAAAGAGACCGCGCTATCCGTATTGCAGCCGACGAATGTAAGGGCCGTGCAAAAGTATTTGCAGGCGTTATGGACACAAGCACTAAAAGAGTTATTGAAAACATTAAAAGAATCGAAGACTGCGGCTGTGATGCGGCAGTAATTACTCCCGTTTTTTATGACAGACATACCTCTCAGAGTGAAATCATTCGCCTTTTCGAAGATGCGGCAAAAGCAACCAACATCGACCTTGTTGCATACAATATTCCTACGTTTGTTGTAGAAAAAATTGAACCCGCAACAGTTTCCGCTTTGGCTGACATCGAAGCTGTAAAGGCTTACAAAGACAGTGCGGCTAATTTTAACGATACCGTTAAGGTATGTAACGCCCTCGCCGACAGAGATGACTTCTCTATCCTCAACGGTACTCCCGTTCAGTATATGCCCTCCGCCCTCCTCGGTTGTGACGGCTGTGTTCCCGGTATGGCTTCTATGTATCCTAAGGTTTTCGTAGAGGCTTATAATGCTTCCCTTACCGGTAACGTTGACCTTATGCAGAAATTCAATAAGCTTATCTGCCTTGCAGGTTCAATTTATGCTTCTGCAAAGAACGGTACTGCTGCCGTTAAATACGCAGTTTCCACTATGGGATTTATAAATGAAAGAATTATGAAGCCTCAGGACGGTTGCTCAGATGAAGAAAAAGCTAAGATTCTTAAGCAAATGGCTATTTGCGAACAAACCTTCAAAGCAGAGGGAGTTGAAAGCATATTATGAAAGTAAATGCAAAAAAGTATAAAGAGTTTTGCCTTAACGCTCTTATAAAATGCGGTGTAAAACAAAATGCCGCAGAAGCTATTGCCGATTGCTGCGTTATGACAGATATGATGGGAATTACTACTCACGGTTCGGTTAATATTCCAAAATATATAAACAAAATGAATGCAGGCGGTATAAAAAATAATGCTGTTCCTTCGGTTATTACCGAAGGTCCTACTTGGGCAAGACTCGACGGAAACGGCGGCTTCGGTATGTACAACGGCAGATTTGCCATTGACCTCGCTATGAAAAAAGCTGATGAGACAGGTATGTCAATTGTTACCGTCAGCGACAGCGGTCACTTCGGTGCTTGTTGCTGTTACAGCGTATATGCCGCAGAAAAGGGTTATCTCGCTATCGCTATGAGCAACACCGTTAAGCTTATGTGCGCTCCCGGCGGCAAGGGTAATATTATCGGTAACGCACCTATTTCATACGCTATCCCCCGCCAAAATCAGCACCCCATATTTATGGATATCGCACTCAGCGAAGTTGCAAAACTCAAGGTCGTTCAATATCAAAAACAGGGCAAAAAAGTGCCTGACGGTTGGGTTGTCGACGAAAACGGTCTGCCCACCAACGATCCTCAGGGCAATAACTTCTCTATGTGCCCTATGTCCGCTCACAAGGGCTACTGTCTCGCATTCTTGGTGGAAACCCTTACAACAGTACTTTCAGGCGGCAGCTTCGATATTAAAAGTTGGCTTTTCGCTCCACCCGAAGTGCAGTCTAATTTGGGTCATACTATGATAGTCATAGACCTCAAAAAGATGATGGACCCTATGCAGTTCGCATCACGTCTCGAAGAATACACAAACGAAATTGTTAATGCTCCTAAGGCTCTCGGTTCGAATAAAATTTTCTACCCCGGTGAACCTAACTGGATAAATTATGATAAGGCTTCTGAATCGGGGCTCGAGCTTCCCGATGCCACTGTCGAAGCTGCAAAAACTTTAGCCAATATGGCAGATCTTTCTTTTGAGGAGGTTATTCTATGAAAATGCTTATAGGTGGTATGGAAGTTGACGCTTCCGACCTTTCCGTTATCAACAACGTTAATCCCGCAACGGGCGAAATAATCGATACCGTTCCCGCTGCCACTGCAGAAGATCTTGAAACAGCTATTTCAAATGCCGTTATCGGTCAGAAAGAATGGGCGGCTATTCCTTTCCATAAAAGAATGGAAATTCTTGAAAAATTTGTTGTTCTCATTCAGGAAAACGAAGAAACTATCGCGAAAACTATGGCTATTGAAGGAGGCAAGCCTCTCGCTCAGGCTATAGGCGAAATCGGCAGAGTTAAAGACGCTTTCAGACTTTATATGGCTGAAGCTCGTACTATGTACGGTAAAACCATACCTCTTAACTCCGAGCCTCGCGGAATCGGTGACGTTTGCTTTACTATTTTTGAACCCCTCGGTGTTATCGCGGCTATTTGCGCGTTTAACTTCCCCGGTGTTCTCTTTTCGCACAAAGCAGCGGCTGCCCTTTGCACAGGTAACAGCGTTATTCTTAAGCCCGCCAGTGACACTCCCGGAGCTACTATGATGATGACTAAATTGCTCCTCAAAGCAGGTGTTCCCGGTAATGCTGCTCAATGCATCACCGGCTCCGGCGCTATCGTAGGTGACGGCCTTGTTTCTGACCCCCGCGTTGCAGGTGTTACCCTTACAGGAAGCACACGCGTTGGTATAAATATAGCTAAACAGTGTGCGGCTCAGCTTAAACCTTACTCCCTTGAGCTTGGCGGTAATGACCCTCTCGTTATTATGGACGATACCCCCGTTGACGAGGCTGTTGAACAGGCTCTCGGCGGCAGAATCGCTAATGCCGGTCAGATCTGCTGTTCAAGTAAGCGTTTTATCGTTCAAAATACTATTAAAGACGAATTTGCTAAAAAGCTTGCCGACAAGCTCTCTCAAATGAAGCTTGGAAATCCCCTTGATCCCGATACCAAAGTCGGTCCCGTTATTAACGAAAAGGCGGCTATGACTATTATCGAACAGATAAACACCGCCGTTTCCGAGGGAGCAAAAATTCTCTACGGCGGACAGCGTAACGGCTGTTTCGTTACACCTACTGTTCTTGTTGACGTTCCTAAAAACTCAAGTGTTGCTACAGATGAAGAAATATTCGGCCCTGTATTCCCCGTTATCGGCTTCGATACACTTGATGAAGCTATTGAAATCGCTAACAACTCTCAGTACGGCTTGTCTTC
Source organism: Clostridia bacterium (assembly GCA_017395725.1). Next base: position 395 of record JAFQOB010000153.1, on the reverse strand, counting down.
CGGTATTCTTACCAAAGATACTAAGATTGGTATGAGATTCGCACTTGCTGTTGATGCAGGCGGCGTTGTTGTGGGCGCTAACGGTAACTACAGACTTACTCAGCAGCCCTTCAACGGTCATAAAATGTCGGGTGTCGGCTCCGAGGGTACTATGTATACTCTTCACGAAATGGTTAAAGTTAAGACTATTGTTCTCAAAAACGTATTTTAATTAGTGTTATAGTATTGTAATACAACACAGAGACAGCTTTTAGCAAAAGCTGTCTCTGTTTTTGTTTCTTTGTACATAGAGGTAATATTATTCTTTATTTTCAACAAACATTTGATGAACTATCGCTAATTTTTATAGTAAAAAATCCCGCTTAAGAAAGCGGGATTTTTTGTTATTAAATTAG
>JAFQOB010000152.1 GCA_017395725.1 Clostridia bacterium | reverse complement strand
TCTGTATAAAGACTTTGAACTGCCAAAAGAACTTAAAGGAAACTGTACGGGAATTATTGCTTTTAGTAATGTTCAAGATTACATATTTATAAACATCAACCCCAATTAACAGAAAGGAGCCATCAATGAAAAAACTAATATCAGCAATACTGGCGGTAGTTATGCTGCTTTCGGCAATTACTACTGTCTCCGCCGCTTCATTTGGCGACGTGAAAAAGTCTGATTGGTTTTACGACAGCGTAAATTACGTAGCCGATAAAGGCATTATGAAAGGAACGTCAAGCACGGAATTTGCACCAAACACGACCCTTTCCCGTGCAATGGCTGTAACCCTTCTCTACCGAATCGCTAAAACACCCTCCGTTTCGGGAGTAAAGCTTCCCTTCGGAGACGTAAAGAACGGTCAGTGGTACACCGATGCCGTAAAATGGGCGTATGACAATGGTATAGTCAACGGTAAATCCGCAAAGGTTTTCGGTACGGACGATAACATTACAAGAGCTGAGTTTGCAACGATCCTTTACAGATATTTAGGTAAGGCGGGACTTATGGTCCCTCAAACCAAGCCCGGTCACTATGTATCAGATCTTGCAGATATTCCTGATTGGGCTTTTCCGGCGGTTAATACTTTATACCAAGGCGAAGTTATAAACGGCAAAGAAGGAAATGTGTTCGACTCATATGCAAATATTACCAGAGCAGAAGCAGCCGCTTTGATCGAACGCTTCGTGAAAAAAGCGACCAAATACGTACCGGAAAGTAAAGAGGACGAAAGTAATATAAAATGGGAAAGTGTTCCCACTACAGGACAAATCGTTGTTAAAGAAAAGAAATACAATTATGACGGTGCCCATGTAATGATTCTTAACGTTGAGAATCAGACGGAAACCGATATCAATTTAACAATTACCGCAAAATTCAAAGATTCCAAAGGAAACGTACTTAAGACTCAAACACAAACCTACGAGGGATTCTCCGGTAACAGCAGAAACTATTTCCTTTTCCAACCGGGAATTAAGTTTGACAGCTTTTCTTTTGAAACGAAAGCAACGAAATTCAGCGGTATATCGTATCTGAAGTATATAAAATACGGAACTAATGTGGACGCATATCCGGTTCCTGCCGTAGATGATTGGAATGGCGATGGAAAAGGTTATCCCCCGGGAGAAGAGAGAGGTGCAGTAGAGTGGAAATATACAATGTATAACAGTTATCAGCAGGATCTCAATATACTGGCCCACTGGGTTTTGTTTGATAAAAACGGCGAAATTTTCACAATTAACTCCCCTCGCGGAAGTATGGTTACCGGATCCGGCAGAATAACTTACAGAACGCGCATGTACCAATACTTTGACATTTTCTATAAAGATTTCGTATTCCCCGAAGAACTCAACGGAAAATGTACCGGAATTATCGCTATTACCGAAATAAGAGATTATGGTTGGCTATCCTAATAATTAACTATAATAAAGAGGAGGAAAATCATGAAAAAATTAACTTCATTACTGCTCGCACTCATAATGATGATAACCGTTATGATGTCATCGGCACTGTCTGTCTTCGCCGCGAGCTTTGAAGACGTAAAAAAGTCCGATTGGTTTTACGACAGCGTAAATTACGTAGCCGATAAAGGCATTATGAAAGGAACGTCAAGCACGGAATTTGCACCAAACACGACCCTTTCCCGCGCAATGGCTGTAACCCTTCTCTACAGAATAGCAAAAACACCGTCCGTTTCGGGAGTAAAGCTTCTCTTCGGAGACGTAAAGAACGGTCAGTGGTACACCGATGCCGTAAAGTGGGCGTATGACAATGGCGTTGTAAAAGGTAAGTCAAGCACTGTTTTCGGTACTGACGATAACATTACAAGAGCTGATTTTGTAACTATTATTTACCGATACACTGTATCCGCAAATCTTATGGTACCCAATATCAATCCCGGCAACTACCCCAGTGATCTTGCAGATATCCCAAGCTATGCGTTTGAGGCAGTTACCACTTTATTTAAGGGAGATGTCATTAAAGGTCGTGAGGACAGAAGATTTGATTCTTATGCAAATATCTCCCGTGCAGAAGCGGCTTCTATAATTGAACGTTACTCTAAAAAAGTAACCAAATATGTTCCGAACAGTGATGTTGAGAATACGATCAAAGCTGAAACAATTCCTACCACAGGCAACCTTGTAGTTAAAGAAAAGAAATATAACTACAAAGGAGCAAACGTAATGATCATGAATATCGAGAACCAGACTGATAAGAACATTACTCTTACCATTACTGCCGAGTTTAAGGATTCCAAAGGAAACGTTCTCAAAACAGAGACACGTAAGGTAGAAGGCTTCCCCGCAAACTACAGAAATTACGTTGTTTTCCAGCCGGGTATTAAGTTTGATAAGTTTACTTATGAAATTAAAACTTCGTCTTTCAGTGGTACAACGTACGCAAAGTGTCTCGCATTCGACACTGAAACAACGGCAAAATTGGTTGCGTGCATATCAAAACCGGGCGAGGGAGAATATCCTAAAGGTCAAGAACGTGCTGGAATCTCTTTCAGAGTAAGATCTGCAAATACTTATAACACAACTCTATACGTTGGCTGGGATGAGATTTTCTTTGACAACAAGGGGAATATTTATTACATAGGTGAGTTCGGTGGAGCTATCTCAAACCAGTTTGTAAGTTATAAGGACCGTCAATGTGTCTTTCACGA
>JAFQOB010000151.1 GCA_017395725.1 Clostridia bacterium | reverse complement strand
CGCTGTCCTTCAGCGAATAATCTTCATTGTTGAGAACTGCCATATTAGGCGTAGCGTAACAAATATATTCCGCATTCGCCAAAGCAACCTCAGGCTCAAGAAGGAAGTTAATATACATCAAGGCAGCTTCATAATTCTTAGCGTTTGCGGGAATACAAATCGAGTCAACAAATATATTAGTTCCCTCTTTTGGATAAACGAAATCCAAGTCCTCATTTATGCTCTGCATTGTAAGGAAGTCACCTGCATAGTAAGGAGCAATAGCGGCATTACCGCCCTGCATCTTGTTGAAAACCTGGTCCATAACCTTACCCTGCAAAACCTTGTTCTGCTCTTTCAGCTTTTCAGCAGCTCTGTCCCATTCAGCCTTATCGGTAGTATTAAGGTCAATACCGAGCAAAAATTGCGATATAGCAAAAGCATCTCTTGGATTATTGAAGGTAAGAATATTGTCCTTATACTTGCTGTCCCACATAATGCTCCAGCTGTCAGGCGTTCCCTCTACCATAGTGGTATTGTAGATAAGACCAACCATACCAACGCTGTAAGGTACGGAATACTCGTCGTTCTCATCAAAATACAAGCCCTTGTATTCGTCGGAAATATTCTTATAGTTGGTTATTTTTGACATATCAATTTTCTGAAGCATATTTTCATTGATAAGTCTCTGAATCATATAATCCGAGGGAATAACAATATCGTAAGACACAGCCTCACTCTTCATCTTGGCATACATAGCCTCGTTGCTTTCGTAGTTGCTGTAGTTTACTCTAATACCGGTAGCGTTTTCAAAAGCCTTGTTTACATCAAGGGAGCCTTCGCTTCCGTCGGAGATATATTCTCCCCAGTTAAAAACGTTTATTGTTGTACCCGCATATTCCTGAGAATATTCGGCTTCAAGGTTTTCAACCGTATCGTTAGCCGAGCCGCAAGAAGCAAAGCTAAACATAGATACAATCATCAAAAAAGCAAAAAATATAGCAGTATATCTTTTCATTATTTCTTAATTTCTCCCTTCAGTTTTCTTTCGGATTTCTCCTGAAGAACGTTAATAACGATAAGCAAAACGAGAATCGTTATAAAAATAAGCGATGACAGCGCATACATATCGGGTTTAACCGTCTTTTTCGTCATTGCGAATATCTTAAGAGGCAAGGTCTGGAAGTCGGCTCCCGTTGTATAGTAGCTTATAACGAAGTCATCAAGAGACAGCGTAAACGCCATCAAAGCACCGGAAACAACACCGGGCATTATTGCAGGCATTATAACCTTAAAGAACGCTTTTACGGGTGTGCACCCCAAATCCATTGCCGCCTCATACAAACTAACGTCAGTCTGTCTCAGCTTAGGTAAAACGTTCAAAATAACGTATGGCAAATTAAAGGTAATGTGAGCAATCAAAAGAGTCCAAAAGCTCAAATATTCGGTAAAACCGAGAAGTCTGCCCGCGAATACGAACAAAAGCATCAGCGACACACCGGTTACGATATCGGGGTTCATCATGGGCAGATTTGTTACGGTATTCATAGTATTGTAGAGGAACTTGCTTCTCATTTTGTAGAGACCAACCGCCGCAACTGTTCCCAGTACAGTTGCGATAAGCGAGGAAAGCACCGCCAAAATAAGCGTATTTGACAAAGCCTCAATAACGTCGCTTTTTGAGAAAAGTTCCAAATACCACTTCAGCGAAAAGCCCGTGAATACCGACGTACTCTTGGTATTGTTAAAGCTGAAGAATACCATTATAAGCAAGGGCGCATACAGTAAAATATATACGCAGGTGTTAAAAATCTTTCCAAATGTCTTCATATAACAAGCCCTCCGTCTTCATCAGAGAACTTATTCATAACAGCCATACTTATAATAATCATTATCATAAGTACAAGGCTGATAGAAGCACCTAAATTGTAGTTATACGCCGCCTGCATCTGTCTTTCAATAGCGTCGCCCACAAGCATAATCTTACCGTCGCCAAGCTTTTGGCTGATGTAGAAAGTACTAACCGAGGGAACGAATACCATTGTAATACCCGAAATAACACCGGGGAGACTGAGAGGCATAATAACTCTACGCATTTTGTTAAAGCCGTTACAGCCAAGGTCCTCTGCCGCCTCAAGCAAAGAAGGCTCAATTTTGCTCATTACAGTATAAATAGGCAAAATCATATAGGGCAGATAGTTGTAAACCATACCGAAGATAACGGCGCCGGGTGTACCTATCATCTTTATAGGCTCAAGACCAATCCCCGTAAGAAGATTGTTGATTATGCCGTTTCTTTCAAGAATATTCATCCAAGAATAAGTTCTTATAAGAAGATTCATCCACATGGGAAGCATAACAAGCATCATCTGCAGTCTTCTTGACTGTTCGCTCTGTCTGCTTAAGAAGTAAGCAAAGGGGTAGCTTATAAGCAAACAAATTACGGTAGCCAGAACGGAATACCACACCGACAGAAAGAATATGTCGCCGTATTCCTTTAATTCAATTATATTATTAAAGGTAAACGCGCCGTTTTTGTCGGTAAATGCATAGTATGCCACTATAAAAAGGGGTACGACTATAAAAATTACCGACCATACGGTATAGGGCGCGTTTAACGCTACTGAACCCCAACCGCGTTTCTTCATTCCTCTACCTCTTCGACGTCGCTCATTCTGTCCATTTCGTCGCTGTACGTGCTGTAGTCGCCGTACTGTCCGGAATATTTGGATTTTTTCATAACGTGAATAGCGTCAGGCTCAATATAAAGACCAACCTTGTCGCCAACCTTGCTTTCGTCGGTTGTCTGAATCATCCACTTAAAGCCTTCGACGTCAATAATAATTTCAAAATGAACGCCCCTGAAAAGAACGGAAGTAACTTCACCTACAAGCATTCCCTTTTCTACGGGAACGATGTCAACGTCTTCAGGTCTGATAACGACGTCAACAGGCTCATTCTTGTTAAATCCCTTGTCAAGACATTCAAAGGTTTTGCCTACGAGAGATACCCTGTAATCCTCTTTCATAATGCCGTCAATAATGTTGGATTCACCGATAAAGTCGGCAACGAAAGCGTTTTCGGGCTCGTTGTATATATCGATAGGACTGCCAATCTGCTGAATCTTGCCCTCATGCATAACGACAACCGTATCGGACAAAGACAAAGCTTCTTCTTGGTCGTGAGTTACGTATATAAAGGTGATACCAAGCTTTCTCTGGATATTTTTAAGCTCGTTTTGCATATCCTTACGAAGCTTAAGGTCAAGGGCTGCCAAAGGCTCGTCAAGAAGCAAAACCTTAGGCTCGTTTATAACAGCTCTTGCAATAGCGACTCTCTGTTGCTGACCGCCCGATAACCTTGCGACACTTCTCTTTTCAAAGCCCTGTAGGTTAACGAGCTTAAGCATATCTTTAACCCTCTGCTCGATTTCCTTTTCGGGAACCTTGCTGACTCTGAGACCAAAGGCTATATTGTCATATACGTTATAGTTTGGGAAAAGAGCGTATCTCTGAAAGACGGTATTAACAGGTCTTTTATAAGGCGGAACACCTTTTTCCGACTGACCGTCAAAAAAAACATCTCCCGACTGAGGTTGGATGAAACCGGCAATTATTCTGAGGGTGGTTGTTTTTCCGCAACCGGACTGCCCCAAAAGCGTAACAAACTCCTTGTCTTTAATAGACAAGTTAAGATTGTCAAGCACCTTTTCGCCGTCAAACTCTACGGTGATGTTCTTAAGTTCAATAATATTTTTCTGGTTCATTTTTTGCATCCCCCTTTGCGGTAAAGACCGCGTACAGCTTCATAGTTAAGCTCTGCGCGAACCCCATATCGGGCTAACCCAACGCCCCCGCAAAGAGTTTGTTACAACTGTATATACGCTTTGTGGAAAGTAAAAAACATTCAACAAACTTAAACACAGCTGCAGCGCTCGGTTTCTCAATTTAAAGCTAATAAAAGACTTTAAAAACGGCTCTTGTTAAGAACTGCCCTGATATGTACATCTGTCCTTTTTTTACGGATATAATCTACACGCTCCGTAAGTCAGAAAAAAGGTGATGATAGATTTTGTCAAACCTTTGCTTTTGACAAAAATGTTGGCACAGATGCAAAAATCGTCTATATATTTTCTTTTTCGTGTACAGTAATATATTATATACTTTATATACTTTTCCGTCAATAGTTTTTACATATTTTTCTTGCTTAATACAAACAAAATATTGCCTAAATTTTCTAATATATTTTTGTGAAAAAATAATCTAAAAAAACACCTCTATGTACCTATTACCACTCCGCACACACCAAGGAAGATTCCAAAAGTGGAGCACTCCTCGGGCGTTGCCCTCTTCGCACAGGATGACCATAGTGATTATCTCTGTGTAGAAATATTAAACAAGCAGTCATTTTGCTTTACCTCCATCTGAGGAGGGAGGTGGCTCGGCAATATCAAATAAGCAAAAGAAAGTCAAATATAATTTGCCGAGACGGAGGGAGAGAATAACTTAAAAAAATGGTATCTTTATCTCTGTGTACAAATAAAACAATAACACTTGATTGGACATGTTTCCCTTAGTTTTAATAGCAAAACTTAAAGTCTTTCTCTCCCTCCGTCACGCTTCGCGTGACACCTCCCTCCTCAGATGGAGGTTGAATAATGTACCTACTAAATTGATGCAAATACACAGAGGTGAAAACAACAAAAAAACTTCCCTTTCTATTACGGAAAAGGAAGCTTGTTTTTTCATGTATTTGTCTGCCTATATTAACAGTTATCCCCCCGCATCATCGGGGGGATTTTCTCTTTTTTATCGATTAGTTACCGCAGCCACAGCCGAAGCTGCAACCGCCGACCATATATTAACAGTTATCCCCCGCGTCAGCGGGGGGATTTTCTCTTTTTTATCGATTAGTTACCGCAGCCGCAGCCGAAGCTGCAACCGCCGACCAAATAT
>JAFQOB010000150.1 GCA_017395725.1 Clostridia bacterium | reverse complement strand
TTCATAATAACAAAGGTATATATCTTAACCAGCTTGAAAGAATAGAAAAAGGTACGGAAGAGTATTCAAGAGCTATGACTATGGCTTACGTTGACGAATACAACAGAATGCCCGACGGAGAGTTTTACAATGCCGGTTCATACACAAGACTTTCACGTGATGGCGGCAAAACTTGGGAAAAGGCAAATGAGGCTCCTGTTACATCGCCTCACGGCCCCATTCTTCTCAGTAACGGTAAATTGGGCTGGCTTGGAAGAGCGATTAGAAAAGATGCATACGGTGAAGCTGTTTATTATGCCGAAAGTAGTGATTATGGCAAAACTTGGGAAATACTCGCAGAAATAGAACAGCCCGATGACTTGGTTTACAACGACAGCAAGGGTAAAGACCTTTTGTATTGCGAGCCCGATATAGTTGAGCTTGACGACGGAGTTTTGCTTGGCTCTATTCGTATTCAGACTTATACCAAGGGCGACAACACCTATACTATGTACAATACGTTTTCTTATGATGGCGGTAAAACTTGGACTAAGGTAGAGGATACGAAAATTATAGGTGCACCTCCTCATCTTCTCAAGCTTCGCGATGGCAGAATTGTAAATACTTATGGCAGACGTGAAGTTCCTCACAGCATAAGAGGCGTTATCAGCGAGGACGGCGGTAAAACTTGGAGTGAAGAATTTACTCTTTCTGAATGTCCAAACAGAGATTTGGGTTATCCTTCTACAGTTGAGCTTGATGACGGAAGCCTTGTGACCGTTTACTATAAGATAGTTCCTCCCGCAACCAAGACTGCAATTTGTTACACTAAGTGGAAAATATAAAAAGCATAATACACACCTGTAAAAATCAGGTGTGTATTGGTATATATAGGTTATAATTATTGTTGTTTATAAGTGGAGAAGATGTTTATGAAAGAAAAATGTATATGCGAGCTTGACAAAGCAAAACTGACGGTTGGAAACAGTTTGTTTACCCTTACACAAGAAAAAGTAGAATCTGTAGAAAGAAATATATGCGATAATATGGGACTTTCCCAAGTGTTCTTACAGGTTAAGGCTACGGTAGACGGAGTTGAACGTGAATACAATGTCTGGGAAGACCTTTCTGCTATTGAAATGCCTATGTACAAAGGTGTTTTTGAATATCAGATAAAAGGGAACAACTATTCCTTGCGTGTGATAAGGCTTTCTGCCGTTACTGACTACCACGACGATTTTGTTTCACTTGCTGTATACAATATGTTTCGCGGAAAGTTAGCAAAACAGAGTGGAAACATTTTCTTTCTCGATAATCCGCTGGAAAATGAGTCCTTGGTATTTATTTCTACAGCTCCCGACTATGTAAAGGCTACTTTTTCATTAGAAGATGAAACGGCAAGAATTGATACTTCGGGACACGGGTTGGTTATAGGTAAATGCAACACAAAAGACAGTGAGGCTCTGGTTCGTGCTTGGTACAGACGTAAATGTAAGCCCACTGAACTTTATACTATGGCTAATACCTGGGGAGATTATAATGCCTATCGACGTGTTGCCGATGACTTTATCAAAGAAGAGATAAATATGGCAGCAGAACTTAAGATTGATACTCTGCAGATAGATGACGGTTGGCAAAAAGGGAATACTGATGATCCTACAATAAGAGACGAGAAAAACAGACGTATATTCCTCGACGGATTCTGGGAACTTAAGGGTGAAAAGTTTAGAAAAGGTATGGAAGAAATGCGTGATCTTGCCGCCAAAAAGAATGTAAATCTCGGTCTTTGGTTTGCTCCCGACAGTCAGTACTGTTATACGCGTATGGAAAGAGACATTTCCGTATTGGAGAATGCATATAAGAATTGGGGTATGAGATATTTCAAGTTCGATATGCTTTACGTTGACAATATGGATATGTATAAAAAATTTGATGAAATGCTTCATAAAGTATATTCCTTCGGTGATGACGTGTTCGTTCAGCTTGACGTAACCAACGGTGTAAGATGCGGATATCTCGGCGTTACTCAGTTTGGCAGAATTTTTGCAGAAAACAGATATACAAAAATAAAAACCTATTATCCTCACAGAACCTTGCAGAATCTTTGGGATATTTGTAAATATATTCCTTCGTTTAAGTTCCAGTTTGAGCTTGTAAATCCTACGCTTAATGCAGAAGTATACGGTGATGACGTACTTGCCCCTGCAACCTATGATATGGACTATCTTTTTGCGGTAACTATGATGTCAAATCCGTTGTTCTGGATGGAAGTACAGTTCTTGCCTGAAAAGCAGAGACTTGAGCTTAACAGAGTTATGCCTGTTTGGTTGAAGTTAAGGAATGAGTTGGCTAATTCAGACGTTGTACCCGTAGGTGAGCGCCCCGACGGAGCTGCCTTCACCGGATTCGTTGCATATAACCCCGACGGAAAGAAAGCATATTTGCTTGGTTTCAGAGAGGTTAACGATGAGAATAACTATACATTTAACGTTGATAAATTCATAAAAAATGCAAAAGTACTTGCATCAAACTGTAATATAGTGTATAATACCGAGAGCAGTAAGGTCAATGTAACTTTTGCCAAAAAACGTTCCTATGCATTGATCGAGCTCGAATTCTAAGCAAAAGAAAAGAGACGATTTAAAAAAATGTTGGAAAGCTTTATTTACAGCTTTAATTCCATAATGCCGATAGTTCTTTTGGTGTTATTTGGAATGGTTCTTCGAAAGACAAATTTTTTAAAGGAGGATTTCTGCACAATAGCAGATAAGCTTGTTTTTAACGTGGCTTTGCCTATGGAGCTGTTTAAATCTGTGGGTAATACAGATTTTAAAACGATATTTGCAAAAGAGAATTTGAGTGTGACGCTCTTTTTCTTCGTGGCGATAGTATTGGCATTTATCCTTTGCTGTATAGGCGTAAAAATCTTTATGAAAGAAAACTCTCAAAGAAGCGTTTTTATACAAGGTGCAGTAAGAGGTAACTACGCGATATTTGCTCTCCCGCTTGCTTACAATATGTTTGGTGATGTGGGTAGAGTGTCAGCGTCAATGGTTATGCCTATTATTATCATAATGTATAATTTTCTTTCTGTAATTGCTTTCAGCATTTATGCTCCAAGAGAGGAAGATAAGAAGAACTTTTCTGAAATTCTGTGGCAGATTGCTAAATCTACGGCGAAAAATCCTTTGATATTGGGAATTGTTGCTGCATTGCTTATGTCTTTTGTGAAGAGCGAGACAGGATTTGAAGTTCCTGCGTTTATTATGGAGACTATCGGTGACATTGCGGCATTGGCGGTTCCTCTTTCATTGATAAGTATTGGCGTGAATTTCGACCCCAAGAGATTGAAAAACGGTCTTGGAATTGCATTCTGGTGTATGATTGTAAAGAATATTGCTCTTCCGGCTGTATCTCTTGCTATTGGAATTATGATGGGCTTCAGGGGCATACCTTTGGCGGTGATATTGTTGTCACTCGGCGGTCCTACTGCTGTATCAAGCTACATAATGGCAAAGAATCTGCACGGAGATGCAGAGCTTGCAAGTAAAATATTGCTTTTGTCAACAATATGCAGTCTCGGAACAATGTTTGGATTTATATTCATACTAAAGCAATTTGCATTTATATAAAAACAAGTGGAATAAGCGTTAATTTGCGCTTGTTCCACATTTTTTTATAAGCTATAAAAAATCTTGATAGACTTGAAAACTTTTATTTACTTGACTAAGGCCAATAGTTTGTTGTAGAATAATGTAAGATTATTAATGTTTTTGAGGTTGATTTATATGCGACTTGAAAGATTTGATAGGATAATTGAACATTTAAAAGCCAAAGGACAGGCTGGGTTTGCCGAATTTGCTGAGTTGAACGGTGTTTCTATTGATACTGTAAGACGTGATCTTGCGGAAATGGAGGAAAGGGGACTCGTAAGACGTGTACGCGGCGGAGCTGTTATATGCGACGACGATCCCGGTAAAAAAAGCTTTGGAATTAGAAGCGTTCTACACCATGATGAAAAAATTGAGCTTTGCAAGGGGCTTGAACACATTATAACCGAAGGACAGACCATTGCTTTGAATAACGGTACTACCAATATAGAAGCTGCAAAGTTTCTCTGTGAGAATTATAACCGTCTGACTATAATTACAAACAGCCTTGCTGTATTGGGATATATGCTTGAACGCAGAAAGTTTAACGTAATAGTTCCCGGCGGTTTGGTTGATATTCAGGAAAAGAGCCTATACGGCAGCCATTGTGAAGCGGATATTAAGAATTATAATATTGACGTTGCTTTGCTTGCAGTAAATGCTGTATCCTTAACAAAAGGGATAACGGATTTCCGCTTCAACGAGGTTGGAATTATTAATGCTATGATTGATAGTGCACAGAAGAAATACGTACTTGCAGATTCAAGTAAATTTGAAG
>JAFQOB010000149.1 GCA_017395725.1 Clostridia bacterium | reverse complement strand
CGTAAAGCATTGTATTTTGCTTAATTACAGAAGGACGGAAGCCATAAATTATATTTGCAAAATAATTTTCATTTTCCTTTGTTCTTTGTGTTTTCTCTTCTATCAAAAATACGCCCAATATTCCGATTATCAGTACAACTACTCCGATCGTCAGGTATATTGCAGTCCAGCTCTCAGCCTTGTTCAAGTCAAATGACATAAATCCGCCAAACACCGCAAGCATTGCAAGAAGAGGCATCATTGAGTTTATTCCCTCGGCTGCCCCTCTGTTTGTGCTGTCGGTCATATCCGTAAGCCAAGCGTTAAAGCAAGCATCGTTTGCCGTTGAGCCAAAAAACGTCATTACGCAGTCCATTATTATAACCAAGGTTATCGCCAACGCAGACGCCGATACCGACGGAAACAGACTTGCTATCGTATCAACACGAATTAATGCAAAACTCGCAATAGTCAATCCCCACAAAATATAACCGCCGCAAATAAACACCTTTCTCTTGCCTATTTTGTCGGACAGTGCCCCGATTATAACGGTAGTCAACGTCGCTGCTACTGCCGATGCTCCCACCATTGTGGATATAGAATCGGCAGAGGCATTAAACATCTTATAAATAAACACGTTGAAATACATATTCTCAACTACCCATGCAATCTGCCCCGTCAGGCTGAATATCCACAGCGATACCCAAAATTTCTTTGATAATTTCGTCTTTTCCATTATTTATATCTCCTAATAACGTTTCTTTCTAAATTATAGTATAACACAGCTCTCTTTTTTTATCAACAATGTTTTCTATACTTATAATAATGTTATAAAATGCTTATATTCACTTGAAAATGGGAAAGTATTCTGTTACAATAGCTTTGTATGTAATTATAGTTCAACAAAAATGTTTTATCATAAAAGAAAGAGAGAAGAAACTATGTCAATTTTTTTCGACGAGCAAAACAAAGTTTTTTACCTTGAAAGCAAAAATCTCACCTATGCCTTTGGTATAAATGCTATCGGTCAAATGGAACACGTCTACTTCGGCAAAAGAACAGGCAGAGATCTGAGAACCGGTATATACTGTGCAGGCGGTAGATCTCACGCCATCTACGTTGTGGGTAATAACGATAAAAGATATGACGTTACTGTCATTCCTCAGGAAATCAGCACTCCCTACGGCGGCGACTACTATGAGCCCAGCCTTATTCTCGAATACGCTAACGGTAACAGACGTTCCGACCTCGTTTTTGAGGGATATGAAATTCTTAAAGAAAAACCCGCACTCGACGGTCTTCCCTCTCTTAGAAAGGGTGAAACCTTAGCTATTACACTTAAGGCTAAAAGTGCAAAGGTTATTCTTTACTATACAGTTTCTGAAACCTCTTCAATAATCGCACGTAGTATGAAGGTTATAAACGAAGGCAACGACAACCTTCGCGTAAACCGCGCATACAGCTTCGCCTTCTCTCTACCCAATCTCGATTGGAAGGCTACATATATCGCAGGCGGTGCCGGTGCTGAAGCTCACGTTAAATCCACCGAGCTTGACAGAGGTATATTTACTATAGACTCAAAGAGAGGTAATTCCTCCGCCTCCGCCAATCCCTTTATGGCTATCGGCAGAGACTCAACCACCGAAAATGAGGGTGTTGCATACGGTATCAATATCATTTACTCGGGCTCACACGCTATATCCGCAGAAAGAACTCCTATGGGCTTGGTTCGTGTTACCGGCGGTCTCTCCGATTTCGATTTCTCTTGGAAGCTTGAACCCGGTGAATCCTTCCAGTCTCCCGAAGTTGTTCTCGCTTTCTCAGATGAGGGTTACTCCGGTATGAGCCGTCAGTTCCACGATATTTACCGCGATGCTCTTATCCCCGAAAGATTTGTTAAAAAATCCCGTCCTATCGTTATCAACAACTGGGAAGCTACAAGATTTAAATTCACTATGGAAAAGCTCCGTTCTATTGTTTCCACCGTTGCCGGTACAGGTATTGACACCTTTGTTCTCGATGACGGTTGGTTCGGCAAACGCGAAGACGAAACCTCAGGTCTTGGCGACTGGTACGTAAACGAAGAGAAAATGGAGGGTACCCTCAAAGACCTTATCGACTTTACTCACTCAAAGGGTATGCGCTTCGGTCTTTGGTTTGAGCCTGAAATGATAAGCCGTGACAGCGACCTCTTCCGCGCACATCCGGACTGGGCTATGCAAACTCCCGACGAGGAAGCTGTCGAAGCAAGAAGACAGCTTATGCTCGACCTTACAAGAGTTGAAGTAAGAGAATATCTTGCTGATACTATCAACAAAATTATCCGCGAAAACGAAATAGATTACGTTAAGTGGGACTGCAACCGCGACCTCGCTGAAGGTTATTCTCTAGCTCTCCCCGCTGACAGACAAAAAGAAACCTTCCACAGACAGATTCTCGGTCTCTACGACCTCTTTGACAGAATCGTTAACGCTAACCCTGATATCATCTTCGAGGGTTGCTCAAGCGGCGGCTCACGTTTTGATGCAGGTGTGCTCTATTACTTCCCGCAGATTTGGACAAGTGACCAAACCGATGCTCCCGCAAGAGCAAAAATTCAGTACGGTACCTCCTACTGCTATCCCTTCTCCGCAATGTCTTGCCATATTACCGAATCCCCCAACAGACGTGCAAAACACGTTACTAAGCTCTATGCAAGAGCCGACCTCGCTCACATGGGTGCTACAGGTTATGAGCTTGATACCACCAAAATGACAGAAGAAGAAATCGCTGAAATTCCCAATCAAATTGCAGCATATAAAGCAGACGAAGACCTTGTATTTAACGGCGACGTATACAGACTCGTTTCTCCTTTCGGTGATTCAAACTACTTTGCTATGCAGGTTGTTTCTCCCGATAAGAAAAAAGCAAGAGTTACCGTTATGAAAATGCAGGAAGCCTTCAACGAGCCTGAAATGAGAATCTATCCTCGCGGTCTTGATGAAGATACTGTTTATGAGGTTGCTGAGCTTGATATGGCTATGACAGGTAAAAGCTGGATGAACTTCGGTCTCTATCCCGCTATGCCCGCAGGTGACTTTGAAACTAAGGTTTACAGATTTATTGCTAAATAATATTGTAAAGGGGCGCTGCCCCTTGAACCCCGCATAAGAACCTTTTTGAAAAAAGGTTCTTATGTATCTCTAAAAACTTTAATAAGGTGTTTTAGGGAGAAACACATAATATTATGTAAATTTTTTTAATAAAAAGGAATAATGATTATGAAAAAAATATCGTTTTTGGGTGACATAATGTGTGAGCCCTCTATGCTCACTCCTAACCTACAGGCTGACGGAAGCTATAATTTTGACGATACCTTTGTTAATTTGAAGCCTATATTAAAAGAAGCCGATTACGTAATCGGTAATATGGAATTTCCCCTCGCAGGTACTGAAACAAGTTATTCTCCTACATTCTTTACGTTTAATGCTCCCGATTCATACGCCGATACAATTAAAAATATGGGTGTTGACCTTGTATCTATCGTCAATAACCACACGCTTGACAGAGGCGTTGACGGTATGATGCGTACAATGAAAGTCCTTGACAAAAAAGGTCTTGACAGAGTAGGTACCCGTCTTCCCGAAGAAGAACGTAAAGAAGCTTTCTATTTCACTCTTGATAATGTTAAATATGCTGTAATCGCATATACCTACACCACGAACAAAAAATTGAAAGATGATGAAAAAGAGTACGAGCAGTACATAAACTATCTTCGCGAACCTGCTATGTCTTCATACACTCCGGAAATCAGAAAAAAAATGAAGACCTGGGTAGATAAGCTCCCCTTTATCAAAAAGCTTAAAGAGCAGCAGAGAGCCGCTATTAAAGTTGCTTTGGGTCTTCCCGGCACTCTTGCAAGAGCTGACGATAATATGGAAACCGAACGTTTTTCCCCCTATATTGACAACTTCGTTGCAGATATCAAAAAAGCTAAAGAAAATTCTGACTTCGTTATCTGCTTCCCCCACATTGGCGGTCAGTTTAACGAAAAACCAGGTCTTTTCTCCGAATTCGTAATTCAAAAAGCTCTTGATGCGGGTGCTGACGCTATTTTCGCACACCATTCTCACATGGTGCAAAAAGCCGGTTACGTGGGTAATGTTCCCGTCGCATATTCTCTCGGTAACGTTACAATGTGCCCCTATGCCCCCACTATCGTAAAAGAACATCTCCCCGACTACGGTCTTATTGCTCACCTCTATATGAACGGTAAGGAAATCGAAAAAACAACCTTCTCTATCATTAAAGGCGTTCAGAAAAAAGGCGAAAAGCTTGTTTCTTGGCCCGTTGACCAGCTCTATAATACTCTTACAAACGAAAAAGATAAAAAGAAGCTTGAAAATGACGTTCGCCAGGTTTACAAGTACGCTATGGGTAAAGATATCGAAGGCGAAGTATTCCAAAAAGAGTATATTCTTTAAGAAACTTTTTTGAAAAAAAGTTTCTTAACAACTTCAAAAAACTTTAATACGCGCACTTACTATTGTTTTTATTTAAAGTTTTTGAGTTTAATAATCACAAAAACGGCAGAGGTACAATGCCTCTGCCGTTTTTATATAAAGTTTTTGAAAGTCAAGAGAACTTATTTCAAAAAGTTCTTTTGAAAAAAATCAACCTAATGTCTGTTTAATTGTAGCAAGTCTTTCGAGTGCTTCGTAAAGGGTCTCGTCTTTCTTCGCATAGTGAAGTCTTACAATATCTCTTACGTCTTCCATAAAGAATGATGTTCCCGGTACTGCGGCAACGCCTACCTTTGCTGCCATCTGTTCACAGAATTCAACGTCGGTCTGTCCCTTTTTCATAAACTGACCGATATTAGCCAATACGAAATAGGTTCCCTGTGGGTCGGAATATTCAATTCCGAGTCTGTCGAGACCTTCGGTAAATATCTTCTTCATATGAGCATAGTGCTGACCAAATTCATCATAGTAGCTGTCGGGAAGCTCAAGTCCCACTACTGCCGCTTCCATAAGGGGTGCGGGAGCACCTACTGTATTAAAGTCATGGTACTGCTTAATTCTGTCCATAATCTCCTGAGGAGCTATAGCATAACCAAGTCTCCAGCCTGTTATCGAATAGGTCTTAGACAAGCTGCTGCAGGAAATCGTTCTTTCCCACATACCCGGAAGACTGTTCATATAAATGTGCTTATGACCCTCATATACAATATGCTCGTATACTTCGTCCATAATAACATAAGTATCATATTTAATTGCAAGGTCAGCAATCTGCTTAAGCTCTGCCTCTGTAAACACCTTACCGCTGGGGTTGGAGGGGTTACAAATAAGAATCGCCTTTGCTCCCTGCTTAAACGCATCTTCAAGCACGTTTGCATCATAATTAAATGCGGGGGGAATAAGGGGCACGAATATAGGCTCACAATCAACGAGAAGTGTCTGTGCTCTGTAGTTCTCAAAATAAGGTGAGAACATAATAATCTTATCACCGGGATTCGTAATAGCAAACAAAGTGTCTACCATTGCTTCCGTCGAACCTATAGTTACAACTACCTCTGTTTCAGGGTCAATCTTTCTTCCCATAAATCTGCCGCACTTTTCAGCCAATGCACGTCTGAAGTTAGGCGCTCCCATCGTAATGGGATACTGGTGAGGGCCTATCTGACTTATTTCCTCAAGTCTGTCTGTCAACACCTTGGGAGGATCAAAATCAGGAAAACCTTGTGCCAAATTTATAGCGTTATTCGCTATAGCAATTCTGGTCATACGGCGTATAACCGAATCTGTAAAATGCTTCGTTTTTCTGCTTAATTCCTGCATATTATTTCTCCTATGTTATAATCAGTTAAGTCCAAGTTGCGAGCCGGGAACGGTCTTTAATCCATTTGCTTCAAGAACCTCAAGCGCATTTGCATCATCAGCAAAACGGAATACCATATATGCATCGTCCGTTCCTCTGTCTATGAGAGAATACATATATTCAATATCTATACAAGCATCCGCCATCTTCTGCAAAACCTCAGCCAAACCGCCGGGTCTGTCGGGAACCAACACAACGTCAACTTCATTTACACTTACTATACAATTTTCTTTTGCCAATGCCTCTCTTGCCTTCTCTACGTCACTTACAAGCATACGCAATATACCAAAATCTGCCGTATCTGCAATAGAAAGAGCTCGAATGTCAATACCATTCTCATAAAGTGTTCTTGTTACAGAGGCTATTTTGCCTGACTTATTCTGAATAAATACCGATAACTGTTTTACCATTTTTCTAACTCCTCCTATATTTTAGTCTAAAAGCTTACGCTTGTCAATTACTCTGACAGCCTTGCCCTCTGAACGAGGTAACGAGTTCGGTTCCATCAATATTACCTTGGCGTTAATACCGAGAATAACCTTGAGTCCGTCTGCAAGTTCTTTCGCCTGTTTATCAAGTCCCTTAACTGTATCGTGGAAGTTTTCGGGAGAAAGCTCTACACGTACTTCAATACTGTCAAAGTTATTTTCTCTGTCTACAACTATCTGATAGTTAGCCGTATATCCCTTTTCTATAAGTACTGTCTCAATCTGTGACGGGAATACGTTTACACCTCTGATAATAAGCATATCGTCGGTTCTGCCTCTGGGCTTCGTCATCTTTACAAGGGTTCTGCCGCATGAGCATTTCTCTCTTGTAATAACACCGATATCTCTCGTTCTGTATCTGAGTATGGGGAATGCTTCCTTTGTTATACAAGAGAATACAAGCTCACCCTGTGTTCCCTCGGGAAGCACTTCTCCTGTATCTGGGTCGATTACTTCGACGATAAAGTGGTCTTCATTTATATGCATCCCCGTCTGCTCGTGACATTCAAAGCCAACACCGGGACCGATTATTTCGGTCAAGCCGTAAATATCAAATGCCTTTATGCCAAGCATCTCTTCAATCTGTCGACGCATCTCATTTGTCCAAGGCTCAGCTCCAAAAACACCTGCCTTAAGACTAATATCGTCCTTTGTATAACCCATATCGTGAAGAGTTTCAGCTATATGTAATGCATACGATGGTGTACAGCAAAGAATGGTAGAACCAAAGTCCTTAAGTATGGTAACCTGTCTCTGGGTGTTACCGCTTGAAACGGGAATCGCAGTCGCACCAAGTCTCAATGCACCGCCGTCTGCGCCAAGTCCGCCTGTAAACAATCCGTATCCGTATGAAACGTGAACCATATCTTCATCTGTACAGCCCGCCGCTGTCAAAGCTCTCGCACAACAGTCTGCCCATAAATCAAGGTCGTTCTGGGTATAGCCTACAACTATCTGCTTTCCCGTCGTACCGCTTGATGCATGAAGTCTCTTCACATCCTTCATCGGCACTGCAAACATTCCGTAAGGATAAGTATCGCGAAGGTCCTGCTTATAGTTAAAAGGCAATTTATAAAGGTCATCTACACTCTTAATGTCATCGGGAGTAACCCCCATCTCCTCCATTTTCTTACGGTAATGGGGAACCTTTTCATATACTCTTTTTACTGTGTTAATAAGACGCTCACTTTGAAGAGCCTTCATTTCTTCCCGGGTAGCTGTTTCTATCTCCGGCTGATAGTATTTTTCCATTTATACAAAACCCCTTTTTTTATGCGTTTGCACCAAGTGCAAATGCTTTTTTATTCATTTCCAAGAATTTCTGAGGAACACTTTCCTCTATGGCCTTCATCCATTCATCTTCTGTAAAGTCAAAATACTTCGAAAGTCTGCCCATAAGTACAATATTTACAGCCTTTGACGAACCTGCATTTTCCGCAAGTTCAAGGGCGTTTATTGCATCTACTTCAAAACCGGCTGCCTTCATCTTTTCAACCAATTCAGCAGGATATTCTGCAGCTCCCGTAACAACAGGCATTGGATTCATCTGCTGTGTATTTGTAATAATCTTACCGTCTTTCTTCAAAAACTTCGTCCATCTTGCCGCTTCAAGAAGTTCAAAGGACACAACGAAGTCTGCTTCCCCCTCGTCAATAACCGGTGAATACACTTCGTCGCCAAAACGTACGTAAGTTACAACAGAACCGCCTCTCTGACTCATTCCGTGTACCTCGGAAACCTTTACGTCATAACCCTTAGTAAGAAGAAGTCTTCCAAGAAGCTTACTTGCAAGAAGCGAACCCTGTCCGCCTACACCGACAATCATTATGTTTCTTGTATTGTTTTTCATTTTTCTGCCTCCTGCATAGCTCCGAATTTGCAAAGCTGTGTGCATACTCCGCAACCCGTACATAAAGTCGCATCTATTACAGCCTTTCCGTCAACCATACTGATCGCGGGACAGCCTATCTTCATACACATCTTACAGCTCTTGCATTTATCTGCTGAAACAGTTACGGGAGATTTATGTTTAACGTATTTAAGAAGTGCGCAAGGACGTCTGGAGATAATTACCGATGGCTCTTCCTTTGCAAGTTCTTCTTTAATTACTGCTTCACATTCAGCAATATTATACGGGTCTACAACTCTTACGGAATTAATGCCGATTGCACGGCACAACGCTTCAAGGTCAACCTTTGCCGCAGGATCACCCTTTAAGTTAAAGCCTGTGGTGGGGTTATGCTGATGTCCTGTCATTCCCGTAATTGAGTTATCGAGTATAATAACTGTACTGTTGGAATTGTTATATGAAATATTAACAAGTCCCGTCATTCCCGAATGCATAAACGTCGAGTCGCCTATTACCGCAACAGTCTTACCGTCGCTCTTACCGTCGT
>JAFQOB010000148.1 GCA_017395725.1 Clostridia bacterium | reverse complement strand
TTCCAAAGGGGCTTTTTTCAAAAAGCCTCTTTGGTGGGTTTCAGGGCAAAGCCCTGATTGCCTGTTACAAAACAAAAAAAGCACCTTTTCGGTGCTTTTTTATTATGTCAATTTACTGTAATGTAAAATCCACTCTGCAAAGTTCTGCTGAACCAAGTGCTATACCGGCATCAACAACAAAGGTGTAATTTCCTGCCGACAAGTTGTCAAACAATTCCGTAGCCTTGTTTCTCAAACTAACATTAAACGTATCATCCATTCCACCAACAACTACCTGATTTACAACTTTTCCATTAGCGTTATATACATTGAGATAAACATGCTTAAGCGGATAGTTGGAATTTACCGAACCGACAAGGGTCTTCTTTGCCAAAATAGCGGGAGTTATCTCGTCTTTTAAAGCTAAATAAGGCAACTCTGTTTCCGGTGTTTCGTAAACTCCCAAGGTTACGGGAAGATATTTTGAATCTATCAAATCAGTAAAAGTATATAGCTTATCTTCTCTCCAAGTCGTAACCTTGTCTGTACGCGTCTTATCAAATGCATTTGTCTGTTCTATACACTTAACGTAGCTTCTGCCCGGATTTACTTTGCCGTTTGCATTAACAACATTTGCCTTTTCGGTTATAACGCGAATATGGGGGGCTCCGTTTACTCTTTTTACGATTATATCGCCGACATCAAGAAGCGCATACGCTTTATACATAGTCTGTACGTCATTTTCTGCTACGATTTCATCTGTTTGAGCACTGTTCTCTTTAACCTTATAATTCCCCAACTTAATTGCTCTGGAATACTTTCCGTCGGGAATGAAATTTTTCGTTTCACCATATACGTCGTTTGTAACCTGCTGAATCGCATTCAAAATAGCAGAACAGCAGCCTACACCTATAATGTCTTCCCAAGAGGTCGCGTCCGATCTAAACTTTCCGTTATTCGCCTCAAGCTCTGATACAAACTTATGATAACTTGAATTAAGGTTCGAATAAATCATACCGTAGTATGTTTTACCTCTTTCATACTTTAAATCAACATCCCAAGTTCCAAGATCGTCCTTCAATGAAATATCATTTGCGGCTACCCATTGTACATTTGCCTGTTTTCTCATATAGTCAACAACTACCTGTCTCGGTTCACCCTCGGCAAGTTTAAACTCAACAAGCTTGTAGTAGTCATCGGGATTAATACCCTCGGGAAGTGTGGGACCCTTATTCTCTTCTTCGGTTTCGACAGAATTGTTGGTCTCAGCTATGTTGTTGCCGTTTGTCTCATCTCCTACGGGTGTTTTTTCATTTCCGCAAGACACAAGCACCGTACACAATACAAAAACTGCAAGTATAACAAAAATCTTTTTAAATTTTTTCATAATTGCTTCTCCAGTTTAAATATTATTAAAGGTTCAAAAAGTCTTTTCTGTATTTCACTCCAAAGAATTCGGCAAGTTCTACCATTTCGCTGTCTTTTATCGTATTAACTCGAGGTAATCCTGCAGTCAGCATATATATCTGAGCTGCCTTTTCAACGGTTTCAATCAAACCGAAGGTCTCATCCATATTCTTTCCCGCACCGTATATTCCGTGCATACCCCAAACAACAAGTCTGAATTCCTTCATCTTTTCCGCTGTTGCTTCACCGATGGAATTTGTACCGCAAAGCATCCAAGGCAAAACACCTACACCGTCAGGGAATACAACAATACACTCGGTACACATCTCCCAAAGGGTATGTGTAAACTTCTTCTCGTCAAGCTCGTGCACGTAGTTCATAGCAAGTGTATTTGTGGGATGGCTATGCATAACAACTCTGTTTTCGGGGTCAACTTCAAGCCTTGCCATATGGCTCATAAGATGTGCGGGAAGCTCTGAAGTAAACTTTCCGCCGTCCTTATATCCCCAAAGAAGCTCTGCTGTCTGTCCATCCTTTGCAATTCTTATTATACCTAGGTTAGTTTCGGGGTCATCAATAACATTCTTAAAATACTTACCTGTTCCCGTTACAATAAATATCTTTCCGATAAGGCTCTTCGCTTCAAAGCCTATAGGTATGTTTCTTATAACCTTTGTTAAATCAAGATATTCGCCCACAAGCTCTTCATCAAGCATATAGCTTATATTTCCGCCGTTTCTTTCGTCCCAGCCGAGTCTGTACATATTTGCAGTTGTCTTTTTCATTTCCTCCACAAAAGGAGCTGTAAAAATATCTTTCAATGTCTTCATTATCTGTTCACCAAAACTTCCCTTTCATATTTTTTAACTTCAGATAGATAATCACTCTTAACGTTTTCACGTCTCAGGTATTCTTCCCAGATATCGCCCACAGGCATCATCTTCATCTCTTCCATTACCGCCATAATATCGGTAAACTTGTTGTCCTCCTGCAAGGATTTAAGCAGAGAATCGGGCTGAAGCATAGCAAAAAGCAAAGCCTTCTGCACTGAACGAACGCCTGTTACCCAAGCGGATATTCTGTTTATCGATGCATCAAAATAATCGGTAGCAATAAATACTCTGTCGAGCGCATCGTTTCTGACTATCTCTTTTGCAATCTCCTTTGTCTCGTCGTCAAATATAACAACGTGGTCGCTGTCCCATCTTACTCCGCGCGTAACATGAAGAGCAATCTTTTCATTAAACAACAGCATTGACGAAATCTTATCAGAAACAACTTCAGTCGGGTGATAATGTCCGTTATCCATAAGGGGTGTTATTCCCTTTTGGTTAACGTAGTTCATACAAAATTCCGCAGAACCTACGGTATACGATTCAACGCCTATACCAAATACCTTTGATTCAAGGCATATATATACCATATTCTTATCATAAGGTGTTTCCAAAATCTCATCAAGGGATTTTTTCAGTCTTGCTCTTGGGGCAAGTCTGTCAGCCGGTATATCCTTATATCCGTCGGGAATCCATATATTCATAACGCAGGGCTCGCCTGTCTGTTCTGCAAAATACTGCGATATTTCAACACATCTCTTACCGTGCTCTACCCAGAATCTTCTTATCTCTTCGTCGGGAGAAGAAAGTGTCATTCCGTCCTTTACCTTTGAGTGAGAAAAGAACGTAGGGTTAAAATCAATACCCATATTTCTTTCTTTCGCAAACTTAAGCCATCTTTCAAAGTGCTTGGGTGCTATTCTGTCTCTGTCAACAAACTCACCCTCTTCAAATATTGCATAAGATGCGTGAATATTAAGCTTCTTTTTACCGGGGGTTAATTCAAGCACCTTGTCAATATCTGCCATAAGTTCTTCAGGAGTTCTTGCCTTTCCGGGATAGTTTCCCGTTGTCTGTATACCGCCCGAAGCCGCCTGCTTACTGTCAAAGCCCACAACGTCATCACCCTGCCAACAGTGAATCGATATGCTGACGTCTTTTATTTTGTTGAGCACTTCTTCGGTATCAATTCCGTATCTTGAGTATATTTCTTTTGCACTCTCATATCTGTTCATATTATTTTGCCTCCTCTATATCAAAGCTTTTCTTTATAAGTTCTCGCGCGCCCCATATATCAAGGTCGCTTCTGTCGCTAATCATCTGAGAAACTATGTTTCCTAAAGCGGTAGCCTCTCTCGGTCCTGCATACACCGTCTTACCTGTATATTCGGCAGTCAGCCTGTTAAGATATTTATCTGCCGAGCCGCCCCCTACTATATTTATACTGTCAATCGCCTTACCCGTCAGCCTTTGTATCTCTTTCAACGCATAATCATAAGATTTTGCAAGTGAATGATACACACAGTTTATAACCTCCGGCAAAGTCATATCGGCATTGTCTGCAACCTCTTTAACTGCCTCTATCATATTTTCGGGTGCTGTCAGCCTACCGTCATTTACGTCAATAAAGCTAACCCTTCCGCACTCCTCTGCCATATTCATCATTTCATCATAAGTATACTGCTTATTGAGGTTCTTTCTTATATTCTGCAAAAGCCACATTCCCATATAGTTTTTGAGGAATCTAAAGCGATAGTTTATTCCGCCCTCGTTTGTAAAGTTTGCACCCCTTGCCTCTTCACCAAGCACCGCTTCCGTTAACTCGGTACCTATAAGACTCCAAGTTCCCGAAGAAACGTACAGACCGTTTTCCTTTAAAGGACAGGCGAGAACCGCACTTGCCGTATCGTGAGACGGACAAAGAACAACCTTACTGTCAAAACCTGCATATTCCTTCATCTCTTCTATAAAGCTTCCCAACACTTCTCCCGGAAGATACAGCTTACCGAATAGCCTTTCGGGATAACCTAACTTCGTTATAATATCTTTATCCCACGCCTTTTCTACTGCATTTACCATTCCCGTCGTCGTCGCATTGGTATATTCATTTTTTATTACACCGGTCAAAGTGTATGACAAATACTCGGGCATCATAAGATAATGCTGAGCCTTTTCGAGTCTTCCGCTTACCTTATCGCAATACAGCTGATAAATTGTATTAAAATCAAGCTTCTGTATTCCTGTCTTTGAATAAAGCTCTTCGGGGGATATAAGCGATTCAACAACCGGTATTGATTCCTTTGTTCTTGAATCACGGTATGCAAAAACGGGAAGTATGGGCTGTTTGGCTTCGTCAAGCAAAACGTAGTCAACTCCCCAAGTGTCAATGGATATTGTCTTCGGAACAATACCGTGCTTATTACACTCTTTTATTCCTTTTTTCACCTCGGCTTCAAGTCGGGCAATATCCCAACACAAACTGCCGTCAATATTCTTGAGTTCATTGTCAAAACGGTATATCTCTTTTAAAACAAATTTACCGTTATCGAGACACCCCAATATATGCCGTCCCGATGACGCTCCTATATCA
Source organism: Clostridia bacterium (assembly GCA_017395725.1). Next base: position 1,624 of record JAFQOB010000148.1, on the reverse strand, counting down.
ATAGCAAGATAATGCTCCATTTTTCAAACCCTCTCTATACTATATATATAAAAAAACAATCGTTCTATCTTATGTTACCATAAAACAGAACGATTCTTCAAGGACTCTATTTGACTAAAATTGTGTCTTTATTTGCAACTTTCTCTGTATTTTCTCGGAGACATACCAAACTGAGTTTTGAACAGTCTGTGGAAGTAGCTTATGTTATCGTACCCTGTCTCATTTGCAATATCAGCAATATTCATTTCAGTACTCTTTAACAAAAACTTCGCCTGAAACAATCGCTTTTCCTGCACAAGCTCGGTATACGTCTTTCCCGTTCTTGATTTTATCTCTCTCGAAAGCCAAGTAAAATCATAATGCAATGCCTCAGCAAGCTCGGTTAAGCTTCCATCTCTGTAGTTTTTTTCAATATATTGAAGCACCGACAGTACAATCTTATCGTCTCTCTCACCTGCCACACGGTCAGTATGATTCAAAAGATGAAGCAGCAAAAGACCCATTGTAGATTGATTTATATTACGTTTATTGGGAGTGCCGTAAATAAGTGTCCATATCAGATTCTCTACAAGATTTTGTATGGGTAAAATATCCGACACCTCAAAATGCATATATGCAGAACTGCCGACAGAACCGCTTAATATATCGATAATAAACCTGTGAAGCGGTGTATGTTCGTGACCTATCATTTGCATTGTATTTTCAAAGAATGCAGGGAGTATTATAAAATTAACCGCTATATCGTTCTCCGAGGCGGGTAATATCTCTTGCTTTGCATTGGGAGTAAGAAAAAGCAGTTCGCCCTCTTTAAGAGTTATTGACGTACCGTTAATTATATGTGTCGTCTTTCCCCTGCACATATATATTACCTCCACATAGTCGTGGGAGTGTTCGGGAAAATGCACAAAACGGGTATGTGGACGGACGGTTATAAGCTTTCCTTCAAAAAGAAGCTTTTTACTGTTTACAGTATCGCTCTGCCCCTCCATATAAATGCTTCTGTCTATGTCCTTTTCACCGTCAAGAATTCTTTTTTCTTCTTCGGTTACAGCAGTCAACCTTTCCAATATATCGGCTCTCATATACCTACTCCAAAACCTTAAAATATATCACTCATTTGATTGTATCATACATCTTTTTAAATTGCAATATTTTTTATTAAGTGTACTAAAAACAAAAACAGAGGTTGCTTAAAAACCTCTGTTTTATAACTTATTTCTTCTTTTTGAACTCTTTCATACCGTTTGTGCTTCCGCCGTCGCAAAGAACGTCAACACCTGCAAGATATCCGTTTCTTTCGTCTGCAACCGTTGCCAATGCATATCCCAATTCTTCGGGCTTACCCATACGCTCTTCCGCAGAAAATCCAATAAGCATACCGCCCTCTTTTGCTTCAAGATTACCCATATCCGTTGCAATAAGACCGGGGCTCAGCGAGCATACTCTGATGCCCTTTTTGCCGTATTCATAAGCACACTTCTGTGCGTACCATACTACAAAGTTCTTGGAAAGAGAATATGCAAAACCGCTTCTCTGATAGTCGCCCTTCGCAAGATTGCTCTTCTTGATAAGCTTTTGTACAAATAAATCTTCATTTGTTTCTGCAAGAGCATATATCTTCTTG
>JAFQOB010000147.1 GCA_017395725.1 Clostridia bacterium | reverse complement strand
GTCAGGAGCGTTGCTCCCGAACCCACACCAAAGAGGCTTTTTGAAAAAAGCCCCTTTGGGAACCGCAAAAACTTAAAAAAACAATAGTTGGTGCGTCTATTCAAGGTTTTTGGGATTCTTAAGACCTTTTTTCAAAAGGGTCTTAAGTTACACGTCTCTTATAAGATTAAATGTATTATAGAGGTCGAGTTTGCCGTAGCCCCATTGGAAATTGGGATAACTTCGGTTGTCGTCTCTTTCGCAACCTCTTATTAAATAGCCTTTTATTTGGAAGGTATCAAGAGCAATAGCGTTACCTTCGACTATTCCCCATTGGAGCATAAGTGCACAAGCACCTGTCGTTATGGCGGTTGCCACAGACGTTCCACTCATTATACCTTCGCCTGTAGGGAATACTCCCGTAACTCTAACCCCAGGTGCAACAAAGTCGGGGGAGTTTGCGGGTAATCTTGTGGGGCCCCAAGAAGTATTAATATACAAGCTGTTATCTTCGTCGTTATATGCACCGCAGGTTATAACTGCCGTTGATGTTCCCGGCACTGTAACCGTATAATTGGGGTCGGGTTCAAGAAATTCTATCCCCTCATAACCTATACTTGAAATAGGCAAATATGCATCAACGGTTCCGTCAAGTATAATATCCCCGTATAGAGTAACGGTCCACAGTCCGGGTGTCGCGTTTTCTATCTTTATTATCGTCGCTTGGCCGCTGTTTGCCGACAAGGGGAAGAAATACTGGACGGTTACTTTTGCTCTTTCTAAAACGAGTCTCGACGTATATGTGGTTCCTGCCCTTGCAGGTGTACGGGCGATAATCTCCCCTGTCGGCGACCGTATCGACACAGATACTCTGTCGGCGGCTGAATTAAGTATAGACAAATATATACCGCTTTGTTGGTTTTCGTTGTTTATATTAATATCAACCGTGCTGCCTCTTTCGGATAAGTTTACACGCGCGTGATGCCTTTCCTGACTTTCGTTACCCGCCGCAGCGCAAATACATACGCCTGTAATATTCGAAACTGTGCTTATATATTGTTCAAAGAGAGTTGTTCCGTCATGGCTGCCTAAATTTGTTCCGATACCGAGGCATATTGCCACCGGTTTGTTAAGCTCTCTTGCTTTTTGAAGTATATATTCAATTCCTAACATCACCGAGGTTGATTCATATACGTTTCTGTTATCTTCGGGAACGAGGTAATTATTTCTTATAAAGTTACTTGCTTCTTTCAGCTTTACCACTATAAGCTCGGAGTCGGGGGCGGCACCTCTAAATCCTCCGGATTCACGTCCTGCCGCCAATGAAGCAAGAAAAGTGCCGTGTCCGACTTCATCGCGGCTCGGAACTGTATCATAAGGTGAGGTTTTTTGCAGAGCTTCGTTAATTTGTTGGTTTGTATATTCCGTACCAATCAAAAAGTTTCTTGGTGGATTACCTGATATTGTTTGGTCATAGATTGCGGCAATTCTGCTGGTGCCGTCTTCATAGCGAAAAATAGGATTTGTGTAATCTATGCCTGTATCAACAATTCCTACCAAAACACCTCTTCCGGTCAGTTCGAGAAAAGCTTGTTCCTGAACTTGAATAATCCCAGAGCTTTCAAGGGCCGAACGGTCAAGTAATCCTACTACGTAAGGCAAAGAAGAGTAAAAATTTGTACCGAGAACGTCGGCAAGGCGTTCGATATCGCTGTTGTCAACGTAGCCTAAAATATAGTAGTCTGCCAAAAGCTGTGTAACTCTTATGAATGGATAGGTTTGGATTTCGTTTATGTAATACTCATTTGCTCTAACTACAAAATCCGTTGTATTTGGACTGTTGACAAAATCTTCAATGTTGTTTTGTATGTTGTTCATAGGGAGAAACCTCCTTGATTGTTAGAAATTGAGAGCAAGTCTAAGGTGTTTGATATACAAAGGGTGCCATAACCCCATATATTATTGGGGTAGGGGATATTTTGAGTCCTTTTCGCTCCTTTTTGCAAAAAGGCTTTTAGTCTTTGACCGTATAAAAATAAGTCGTTACCTTGCACTATCCCCCATTCCATAAGCAAACAACAAGCCCCCGCAACGAATGGCGAAGCAAAGCTTGTTCCCGTAAATTGCATATATCCTCCCCCTGACCGTGTAGTTAGTATATTAACCGCAGGGGCGGTTATATCGGGCTTTACGTATACGTCGTTTCTTGTAAAGCCCCTACCTGAAAAGGTCGCGGTAGTATTGGTGTTGGCATTATATCCCCCGACAGAAATAACCCTTTCAGCAGTAGAGGGAAGAGTTAGAGTAACGTCTGTATCGGGAAAAGAAAAGGCTGTATCGTTTGTAACGTCTTCAACTGTAGGAAGCCAGATGTCAAATCTTCCATCAATAATATTTCCCCCTATGGCAGTCAAATTCCATATTCCTTCAGGGATACTTAAGCCTTGACTTTCTAATAAAAAATACACCTCTTGATACTGTGTTAAGGGTGTTGGTTGACCGTAAAATACACTTACCGACGTATTGGCAGTATTAAAAAAGTAATAATTTTGTTCGGGTGTAATTAATATATTTGACTCGTTGGTAGGTGAGGATAATCTAAAGTAAACAGTATCGGAAAAATTTTTCCATAAAGTCATATATATTCTTTTTGGCGCACCCGAAACTGAAAAGGGAATGGTGATTTCTTCATTTTGCGAAAGTACCGCCGAATAATGATGTCCCGCCGCCCCCTCGTTTCCTGTAGCCACGCATATAGTTGTCTTCCATTC
>JAFQOB010000146.1 GCA_017395725.1 Clostridia bacterium | reverse complement strand
CTGTGGGCTCTGATTCCCAAGGATGAAGGTATTCAGCTTCTCCGAAGATAGCGTCGCCGACAACACCCTTTTTGTAGAGAGTCTGTAATTCTCTTACACCGGGCATCCAGCTTGTATTAGCAGCGAGCATATACTTGCAACCGGATTTTTCAACTGCCTGACAAAGCTCAACACATTCGCCTAAAGTGGGAGCTGCGGTAGTTTCACTGAGAACGTGAACGCCTTTTTCAAGGAATTTGATAGCGTACTTAGCGTGTTCATGGAAATAGTTAGCAAGAACAACAGCGTCCATTTCAACTTCGAAAAACTCGTCGAAATTTTTGAATACAAGAGTATCTTCGGGGAGGAATTCTTTTGCTTTTTCGATTTCAGCATCCAACTTTTCGCATACAGCAACGATAGTTACACCCTTAATTCTCTTAAGATTCTTTACGAAAGAAAGTCCTCGGTGAAGACCGAAAATACCGATACGGACGTCTTTCAACTTCTTTCTTCTTGGCATAATATTCACCTCATTAACCGAACGCATAGCAGGCGTTCTTTTTTTATTAGACACTTTGATTATAGTATTTATCCAAGAAAAAGTCAATAAAAAAACGTTATAGTTTTAATAAAATAATAAAAAAACAGCGTGTACGGACAAAAACCATACACATCTGTTAATTTTTTAAAGAATTATATTATTTATATCAAAGACATTCCAAGGAAAGTCAGAGTCGGGAAGGCTTTTAAATGATATAATTTTTTTAGTTATAGGGTGCGGAAAGGTTGATTTGTACGACCAAAGAGCAGTAACCTTTTCATTTGTTCTGCTTCCGTATTTTCCGTCACCGTAAAGCGGAGTTTTTCGCGAGGCAAAATGAACTCGTATCTGGTGAGTTCTGCCTGTGTGGAGCTTTATCCAAACGAGCGACAGTGTACCTTTTCCGTTTCTTTTGTGTCAATAACCTTATATTCAAGACTCGCCTCTTTAACGCCTTTTCTGACTCTGTCTACGACAAAGCTTTTATTCTTTTTTGAATCTTTAAAAAGCAAGTCTTTGTATATTCCGCCGTTTTCTGTAGGAGTACCGTATACAACAGCCAAATATTCCTTTTCAAAGCTTCTGTCTTGAATAGCGGCAGAGATTTTGGAAGCAGCAGTATCGCTTTTGGCATAGACCATAGTTCCGCCGACTCCAAAATCGAGACGGTGAACGCATTTGTGCTGAACGTTGGTTTGCTGAGTTAAGAGCGAAACCAAGTCGATAGAGCCTTTTTCGTCTTGTTGTGATAGGACAAGTGGCGGTTTTACGCATACCGTTATAGATTTGTCTTCATATAATATATTTATGTTTTCCATTATAATTTACCGAAAGCTACTTTCTTTTCCGTAATTCTGCAAAAAAGTCGGATAACAGTTTTGCACAATCTTCCTTACAAACCCCCGATATGATTTCAGGCTTGTGATTAAGGGGCATATCGTTCATATTAAATACCGAACCGAAAGCTCCGGCTTTTGTATCGGAAGCACCGTAGATGATTTTTTTTATTCTTGCGTTTACAATGGCACCCGCACACATAGGACAGGGCTCGAGAGTAACGTAAAGGTCGCATTTATGTAACCGCCAACCGTGCAGAGTGTTGCACGCATTGTCAATAGCCTTTATTTCAGCGTGGTGGAGAGCGTTTTTGCCGGTTTCTCGCGTGTTGAATGCAGTTGAAATAACTTCACCCTCGCAGACTACAACAGCACCAACGGGAACTTCACCTAAATCTGCCGCTTTTTTTGCCTCTTCGATAGCAAGGCCCATAAAATATTCATCATTTTTTATAATAGACTCACTCATATAATATAAATCCACCTTGCCGATAAATATAGACAGTATACAATATATCCCAAAAGAAAAACGTTAAAGCTTTTGTGTGTGAAGATAGAATCGGAAAGAGTTTTAAAAAATCTCGAACCGTATTTTTTCAGTATAAAATAAAGAGAAACAAGACCGAAAACGCCAAGAGATATATCAAAGAGCATAATTGCTGTAGATACAATATCGCCACCTGCAAATTCGCTTATGATAAGATAAATAAGAGATAAACAGTTGTTTGAAAAGTGTAATAGTATTGCAGGAATTACAGAGCCATACTTTACTGCGACAGCGCTTAAAAACAATCCGCCCATAAATGCATATAGGAACTGCGAAGTGTTTGTATGCATAAGTGAAAAGAGCAAAGCAGTTAATATGACTGCAAAGGCTTTTCCAAAGGGAATAAGCTTTTCGAGAAT
>JAFQOB010000145.1 GCA_017395725.1 Clostridia bacterium | reverse complement strand
TCTTTTCGGTCTCTTTTACTTCCTCTGCAACTTCAACAGCTGCTTCGGACTGATTCTTTTCAAGCTCTGCCATTATGCTACCTCCTTATTTTGTTTCTCTATGAAGAGTGTGCTTACGACAGAAACGGCAGTACTTGTTCATCTCAAGTCTGTCGGGATCATTCTTCTTGTTCTTCATAGTGTCGTAGTTTCTCTGCTTGCATTCGCTGCATGCCAGTGTAATTCTAACTCTATTTCCCTGAGCCATTCAGAGACACCTCCCGATAACAGAATACTTACGTATTCCTAAAATTTTATCTCCCTCACACGAAGAAATACGCGACAAAAAAAGACCTCTCCGCAGAGGTAGAACCATTATAGCATGTCCCCCGTCTTTTGTCAACACCTTTTTTCTATTTTTTTACATACGTATTTACAACTTGACACAATTAGTATATAATATATATTATGTAGATTTATACATAAACGTAAAGCACATCGGGAGAAAGCAGATATGCCCATAAAGAACAAAATATACAACGTAAATATAGATACAGTAAACCACTTAGGATACGGAATATGCCGCATAGACGGTATGGTTTGCTTCGTAAAAGGCGGAGTAACGGGTGACGAGCTTGAGGTTAAGGTCATAAAGGCAAATAAGAACTATTGCATTGGCAGAGTTGAGAAAATAATCACCCCCTCAAAGCACAGAAATGAACAGAACTGTCCCGTATATAAAAGATGTGGCGGCTGTTGCTTCAGACACATAACCTACGAACACGAGCTTGAACTGAAAAAGTCCTTTGTTGAAGCCGAGTTCAAAAAAGCCAAGCTTGATATAAAGGTTAATGACGTTGTATCTGCAGGCGAAACGGCACGTTACAGAAATAAGGCACAATATCCCGTTAATGCAGAAAACAAGATAGGTTTTTATGCAGAAAAGACCCACGAGGTATGCGAAAACAGCGATTGTACTCTGCAGCCCGAAGTATTTGGGAAAATTACAAACACCGTAAAACAGCATCTTGATAAATACGGCATAAAAGGATATAACGAAGAAACAGGTAAAGGACTGTTACGTCATATATATATTCGTCAAGGTAGGGTTACAGGCGATATACAGGTATGTCTTGTTGTAAACGGAAACACACTTCCCCATTCCGACGCACTTGTTGAAGAATTAAAAAAGATAAACGGTGTAGTAAGCATTTGCTTGAACGTAAACACAAAAAACACAAACGTTATTCTCGGCGAAAAATACGTAACGCTTTACGGCAAGGAGTATATAGAGGACGAGCTGTGCGGCTTCAGTTTCAGAATATCCCCCGCCTCGTTTTACCAAGTCAACCACGATTGCGCAGAGCTGCTTTATGATAAAGTATATAAACTTGTTACGAAGGCAAAATGCGACAGGGTAACAGACCTATACTGCGGTACGGGTACCATAGGACTGTGTGTGGCGGGCAGACTCAAGAAATGTAAGCTGACAGGGGTGGAAATAGTTCCCGAAGCTATTGAAAACGCAAAGATAAACGCGAAAATAAACAATATTGAAAATGCAGAATTTATATGTGCCGACAGTACGGACACACAAAACAACGTACTAAAAGAAAGCGACGTAGTTATTCTCGACCCGCCAAGAAAAGGCATAACGGAAGAACTTGCAAACAAGATAGCCGAAAGCGGTGTAGAAAATATAGTCTACGTATCTTGTTCGCCCGACACTTTAGCAAGAGATATAAAATGGTTTAAAGAATTAGGATACACTTGCGAAGAGGTTACGCCATTTGATATGTTTCCAAGAACAGGGCACGTCGAGTCCGTCGTGCGTCTTACCCGACACAACTAATTGCCAACAACTACATGAAACAAAATATTTTCGTGGAGAAAAACAATGTTCAGAGAATTAATCCGAAAAAAACAAAAATTATCATTGGAAGAATGTATACGTATTTTAAAGACAGAAAAAAGAGGTGTTCTCTCGGTTAACGGAGATGATGAATACCCCTACGGTATGCCAATTAATCACTTTTACAATGATGAAAACGGCAAAATATATTTTCACTGCGGAAATTATGGATATAGGTTAGATGCACTGCGAAAAAACAATAAGGTTTCTTTTTGCACCTATGATGAGGGTTATCGCAAAACGGGACAATGGCAGCTTAATATAAAAAGCGTTATTGTATTCGGAAAAATAGAAATAGTAGACAATATAGACCAAATCATAGATATTACAACAAAACTAAGCCACAAATTCACTCAAGATGAAGAATACATAAAAGACGAAATCAAGAATCACGCTCACAGAACACTGTTATTAGAGCTGACACCGGAGCATATATGCGGAAAGACGGTGGAAGAATCATAACGCACAAGACACTTGAACAAGAATAAATCAACACCCTTTATAGAGAACAGAGATAAAAGGAGTATACCAAAAATGTTTCAAACACTACGCAATACCGCTCCCGCCGCAAAAAAACAAACCACTTCTGCAAAAACAGTTTTATTGATTTGTGCTGCCATTTTTCTCGTTATTTTTTCAATAATATTTCTTCTTGCAGGCTTCGACTATTCTTCTGTCATAAAGTTAGAAAACATATCCGAGGTATCCGGCACACTCGACGAGGTATACGTATCCGACGAGGGTGATTTATCCCTATATCTTGAGGGTGATGACAAAGAATACTACATTGCCACCGAGCTTTACGATACAGTCGAATTCAATTCATCAAACAAACTCAGAAAAGGCGATAATCTCTCGATGACAGTTGGAAAATCGCTTATGAAAACAACTTACGTTATCAAACTGACAAAGGAGGGCTTACCCCTTATTTCAATAGAAGTCGGACATGAGCACTATTATGTGGAATCAATAATCCTGTACGCTCTTGGCGTAATCTGTGCTATTGCCGCCATAATATTCGTTGTAATCTTCGTCAAAAAGTTAAAAAAAGCTAAAAAAACATTACACAATACTGACCTTCTCGAAGCAATAGCCGAGGAGGGCGATACAGTACTTTGGCACAAAGTGCTTACGGCAAAAGATATGATTGCAACGATGTACGCCCCCTTTGGAAGAATTATGCTTATATGTGCCGCAACTGGATTGGTGTTTGGTCTTGCGTCGGACGTTAACTTAGCATATTTCGCCATTTTCTTCGGTATTGTATTCGTCTGGTCTGCCGCAATACTTTGCATAAGCGCAATTATTCCTACAAACAGACACATTTACGTTGTTACGGACAAGCGCATTGTAGTTTCACTGCCTGCAATGCTGTTATTCCTCAATTTTGAGGATATAAAAGAGATTAAACTCAAGAAATCGCTTTTGTTAAAGGATAAAGCTACTCTTCACTTCATTCCTAATTATAAAGCATCAGTTAAATACAGGTTCGTTCTAATTGAAAACGCAGAAGATATTAAGAGGCTTATTGTTTCAAGAATAAAAAACGAAAGTGAGTTT
>JAFQOB010000144.1 GCA_017395725.1 Clostridia bacterium | reverse complement strand
CAAAAATGAACTATTCTTTTCGTATTCTATTTGATTACATACAAATTTGATTTTTATCGAGCCTACAGCTTTTTTTAATATTTCTGTTGTTGCGTACAATCCGAAACGGTTAGAAGGACCTGAAGAGCCGTGTCTCACTGCTTTTTCATATTCGGTAACGTCGTCTCTTAATATGTTATCGGGAAGGTAACTTGTGTTTGTGAATGAGAGGGATTCGGTACCTATTTTGTCAACAGTTAAAACTTTATTGGATTTGTCAAGGTTATCGTATGACATATCGAAATTTAACCAGACGGTGTCGGTTGAGCCGTAGACCGGATATATTGATTCTAAGTATATCTTGGTGGTATCCGTTTGATATGCTATAACTTGGTCCTTTTCAAAGTGCAGTCCGTCTTCCGTGTATGCCTTATCAGTAATTACACTCTTAGGAATATTTAACGTAAGCTCATATTCTGATTGTTCAATAATAGTATAACCTTTTTGGTGGGTTATTTTATTAATACCGTCATTTTTGTACGGGTCAGTTAAAAAGCATACGGCAAGAGCAATACAAGCCACTAATGCTGTTGCTATTATCCAAAAAGTCGGCTTTTTGTAATTTAAAACCGATTTGATTCTGCTCTTTACGCCGACTTCACCAAAAGCAAGCGGGCATGCCATTACTGTTCTTCTGTGTACACTGCAGGTTATCAGCGCTTCCGAATATCCTTTTTTGCTGTGGGTGTCAAAATCCTTTATAACCTTTTCGTCACATGCAAGTTCAATATCACGGCAGAGCAGGATATATGCTATCCAAAGAATCGGATTGAACCAATATACTGAAAGAAGAGCAAAGCCTAACGGTTTCCAGAAGTGGTCTTTTCTTTTCAGGTGAGCTTTTTCGTGGCGGATAACGTAGTCCGTATTATCTGCTTCCATACCTGACGGAAGGTAGATGCGGGGGCGGAATATGCCTAAAATAAAGGGAGTATCTATATTGTCGCAGAAATAAATATCGTCTTTATACAGCAGGGAAATTCTTGTCTTTTTTCTGAGATACAAATATGAAATAAGGCTATATATCAGCATAACGCCAATGCCTATAAGCCATACAACAGCCGCAACAGCCGTTATAATTTGAAGCGGATTCGCACTGTCTCCCGGATTTGGCGCCAAGCTTTCGAAAATAATGGGATTTACGGTGGAGTTAAAAGCATCAATTCCGGTATTTATAGCAGGCTTCGAGGAGTAAACAATATTTTGAGGTATTGGTTCAGCGCTTGGAATAAGGCTGAAAATACTTTCAATTGAAAAGGGAAAAATGAGTCGTACAGCAACCATTGCCCATAATGCAACGGTCAAAAACTTGGGAGCTTTTTTCAGCAAAAAGCGTAGCATTATTACTGCAAGTACAAGCCAGCTTGCAGTTATGCTCATATTAAGCAGCCTAAGAAAAATTGCTTCCATACTTATTCCTCCTCAAACGAATCAATCAAACGGCGTAATTCCTTTATTTCCTCCTGTGACGGCTTTTTTCTCGAACTGAATGCGGCAATAAACGCCGGAAGAGAACCTCTAAAAGTCTCCTCTACAAATTTTTCGCTTTGTATTGCGTAAAAATCGTCTTTGGAAATAATAATATTCACTATGCTGTTTTCCATAGAAAAAATACCTCTTTCGCATAGCTTTTTTAATACCGTATATGTAGTAGTACGCTTCCATTTCAATTCTTTTTCGCATAACGTTACAAGCTCTTTTGTGGAAATGGGAGCGTTTTGCCATACTATATCTGCAAAATGAGCTTCGACCATACCGAGTTTAATTTCATTCATAGTATTGTTCTCCTTTGTTTGTGTCTATTGGCAGTAGACTGTATGTATAGTCTATCACCAATAGACAGTTTTGTCAATAGGTTTTGTGTAAAAAAATATACGCCGTTTTTGTCGGCGTATATTTAAGCTTATCCTATTGTAATATTTATATTACCTGTGTCGGTTGATATTTCACATATTCCGCCCGAGGTGGTTCGGGGAACGTTTACATTTCCAGTGTCGGTTTCTGTAAAGAATATTTTGTCAGTCAGCAGGTTTCCTCTTACGTTGCCTGTATCCGTATCTATTTCCAACGTTTCTGCATCTGCGTTTTCTAATATAACGTTTCCCGTATCTGTCTCAAGTTCAATGTGTTTTTCAGCTAAAAAGTCGGTAAGGGAAATGCTACCCGTATCGTTTTCTGCTGAAAGGGATACGCACTTTGTATTCTTAAATTCAATATTTCCCGTATTATCAATGGCGGTAATTTTTCCCGAAGATTCAATATCTTTTACTGTTATTTTGCCCGTGTCAGTTTCTATGTGTAATTCGCCTACTCTAATATCGCTGACCTCTATTTTTCCTGTGTCTGTAACGGCAGAAAGTTTTTTTGTTACTGAAGAATTTATTTGAATTTTGCCTGTGTCGCAACGTAGCTCTGCATATTCAAAGGTAAAGTCCGAGGGGACGGAAATTCTGCCGGTATCTGACTTTGCGGTAAGGCTTGAAAACTCAGAACTGGGAAGATATACCGTTATTTCCGAGTTGCCAAAAAAGAAGCCGATATGTTCGTACCATTTTCTCGTATCCTTTTCGGTAACGGTCAATTTTCCGTTTTCTACAGTCAACGTATACGTCATATTACCGTTTGTATTGCCTTCAAGTCTGGTTTTTTCTCCGTCGCTCAAGGCAAGGTTTACGGAGCTTACTATGGTCTTTACTTCAATGTCCGAATATTCTCCCTCGGTTTCATAATTAATCGGTACAGTTTTGTCGGTGCCTATTTTACCAAAGTCAAAATCGGCTGATATTAAAGCCCCTAAAAAAATGGCAATTCCTACGATTATTAATATTACGGAAATTGTTAAAGCGATTGTTGTTTTTTTCATATTATTATTTTTCCCCCTTTCCGATAAAAAGCTTTTTTATGCCCATAACTGTCTTTTTTGTTAAAAATACTGTAAGTTTAATAAAGTAATGAGATAGTATCGCAAGAAGTATGCATATTCCTATAAGTACTAAACAACTGCCGAGAAGGGCAACGCCTGACAAAAACAGTCCTTTTGCAATAAAAATAATCGCAGTAACGATGCCCGCAATTCCGGATATCGCAATTCCTACGCAAGCTGCAAATACGGCAATAACTACTGCCCAAAGGGATATGTATAAGGCGAATATTGTTGCAGCAAGGGATGTAATTATT
>JAFQOB010000143.1 GCA_017395725.1 Clostridia bacterium | reverse complement strand
CCTGACCTAAAAAAAAGCTTCTTCTTCTTGAATATCCTTCTCGTCTTAACGGAACTGATACTGCGGCTCCTTCCGGAAAGTTTTGTAAACCTATCCCAACCGCAACTGATATTGCCCCCATAAGACTTTCTGTTGAATATCCTTCTTTCTGTAACGCTCCAAATGCAACGCCAACAGCTAACCCTTCAGGTATGTTATGGAGAGTTATTGATAGAACGAGCATTATTATTCTTTGTAACCGTTCTGTTGGTTTCTTGTCAGTGTTATCGGCTTTTTTTCTTGCTAAAGTTACTATCTTATCGGATATCCATATAAACAGTGCGCCTAATATAAATCCAATTGTTGTTACAACGTATGGCGGTATATTTGAAGATGCTTCTGCTCGTTCTATAGCGGGTTGTAACAACGACCAAAAGCTTGCCGCTATCATTACCCCCGAAGCGAATCCAAGCATCATATTTAACCATTTTTGATTTGGTGATGTAAAAAATACAACTGTACCGGCTCCGAGAGCTGTTATTAACCATGTACCAAGCGTTGCTACAAACGCCATTATTACATATTCATTCATATTGTACCTCCTTATATTATTATACACCGTATTATTTCTATGGTGATTATGGGAGGACAAATATGAGAAGTTTCGATATTGTATTAAAAAAGCTGTGAACCGTTTTTTGCGGTACACAGCTTCTTTAGTGTTTTGTCTTTTTATTCTTTTTTGCCCATAACGTACGTTGGTACGATTTCTTTGACAAGTGAACGCATATCGACTGAATCATCACACATACAGTGTTTCATTTTGTGAAGCACTTCGTAAAAATGCTCTTCGTCAAATATAATGGGTTTACCTATATGTATAAGCTTATTACTTGTTGCTTGTAATCCCTCTTCGCCCATCAACAATTCTTCATAAAGCTTTTCACCGGGACGAAGACCTGTAAATTTAATATCTATTTCCTTATAAGGTTCAAAGCCTGACAATCTTATAAGGTTTTCTGCAAGGTCAAGAATCTTTACGGGCTTACCCATATCGAGAACAAATATTTCTCCGCCTTTGGCAGATGCACCTGCCTGAAGAACAAGTGAAACTGCTTCGGGAATTGTCATAAAATATCTTATAATATCGGGGTGAGTTACCGTAATAGGTCCGCCGTTTTCAATCTGTTTCTTAAACAGGGGAATAACCGAACCGTTACTACCGAGAACGTTTCCGAATCTAACTGCAACAAACTCTGTCTCTGAAACTCTGTTAAAGGCTTGTACAATCATCTCGCAGATTCTCTTACTTGCGCCCATAATATTGGTGGGATTTACTGCCTTATCTGTAGAAATAAGAACAAATCTCTTTACTTTAAATTTGTCTGCCATTTGCACTGTGTTCAAAGTACCGAATACGTTGTTCTTTATAGCCTCATTGGGACTGTCTTCCATTAACGGAACATGCTTATGGGCAGCTGCGTGATATACAACCTCGGGTCTGTATTTCTCAAACACCATATCAAGTCTCTTGTTGTCTCTTACCGAGCCGATAAGGGTCACAAGGTTCAGTAAAGGATATTTTCTCTTTAATTCCAGCTGAATATCATAAGCGTTGTTTTCGTATATATCAAAAATAATTAATTGCTTGGGATTATATGCTGCAATCTGCCTACACAATTCACTACCGATTGAGCCACCGCCGCCGGTTACCATTACAACACGGCCGCTTACGTAATTCATAACGCAGTCAAGGTCAATTCTTATGGGTTCTCTGCCGAGAAGGTCTTCGATTTCAACGTTTCTTATCTGTTTAACGTAATCTGCGTTATTATCCGAACCGTCTACCATCTGATATATTGACGGCATTGTCTTAACGAGACAGTTTGTTTTAGCACATATACTGAGTATTTCTGTCTTATCCTCAGCGGGACAAGAAGGAATTGCGAATACTATCTTTTTGATTTTGTACTTCTTTACGTTTTCTTCGATAGAGTAT
>JAFQOB010000142.1 GCA_017395725.1 Clostridia bacterium | reverse complement strand
TCATCGGTTCTACAACAGACCTTTCCGGTAAATTCAGATTCTCCAACTTCGGTTCTTCTTCTCCCGGTTCTGCAGACCTTGATATCGAAACTCTCGTATACGGTCTCGGTACTGTAGTAACAGGTTCTGACGGTCTTTATCAGTGGAACAACACTGCTGTTAAATCCCATACAGAAGCTGATAACGATGACGGCTCTAAGACTTTCACAATCGAAATCTATGATGACCTCAAACTTTCCGATGGCACACCCATCACAGCTAAGAACTACCTCTACACAACACTCGTATACTCTACACCTGTAGCTGCTCAGGCTGCTGGTATGGACCATATGTCCGGTATGCAGATCGTTGGTTACGATGCATTCGCTGCATTCGATGGCGCTAACGAAGGTGTTACTGTTGGCGAAGGCGACGACGCTGTAGTTGCTACAAAGGCTCTTGCAGGTCTCAGACTTATCAACGATTACACATTCTCCGTTACAATTGACGCTGAATATCTTCCCTACTACTACGACATCGCATACGCTGGCTTCAGCCCTGTTGCTCAGGCTCTTTGGCTCAACGATTGCGACATCGCTGACGACGGCAACGGTGCTTACATCACAGGCAACTTCTATGCTAAAGAAGGCGACAGCTACACATATGCTGCTCACGTAACAGCATCTGCTCTTAACACAGACCAGACATATCCTTACTCCGGTCCTTATATGGTTGAATCTTACGACACAGCTACAAAAGAAGCAGTTCTCGTTAAGAACCCCAACTTCAAAGGCGACTACAAAGGCACAGTTCCCGCTATCGAAAAGGTTATCTACAAGAAGATCGTTTCTTCCACACAGCTTGATGACCTTCTCGCAGGCAACCTTGACTTCATCGCTGGTATCACAGGCGGCGACGAAACTAACGAAGCTGTATCCGCTGCTGATAACTCCAACGGCGCTTACGCTTACATCCACTACTCCAGAGCCGGCTACGGTAAACTCGGTTTCCGTGCTGACTTCGGTCCCACACAGTTCACAGAAGTACGTCTTGCTATCGCATACTGCATGGATAGAGCTACTTTCGCTAAGGAATTCACAGGCGGCTACGGCGGCGTTGTTGACGGTCCTTACTACTCCAACTCTTGGATGCATCAGGCAGCTCTTGCTGACGGTATGCAGCTCCAGGCTTACCCCACATCTGCTGACGCTGCTATCGATATGCTCGTAGCTGGCGGTTGGATCTGGGATGCTGAAGGTAAACCCTACGTAGAAGGCGTTCGTTACAAGGCTATCCACAAAGACGACATCAAAGCTCAGGATATTACATTCCAGTCCAAAGATGGCGCTTACAAAGTAAACCTCGTTGGCGACTACTACTATATGCCTCTCGTAATCAACTGGTACGGCACAACAGATAACCCCTTCACAGACCAGCTTGTTACAGGCTTTATGGAAAATGCTAATATCGCAGCTGCAGGTATTGAAGTTCAGAACCAGATCGGTGAATTCGCACCTATGCTTGACGAACTTTATCAGATGGCTGTTTACGGTTACTATGCAGGTACACCTATGTACAACGCATTTAACTTCGCAACAGGCTTCACATCTGCTGCTTACGCTTGGAACTACAACTGCACAATCGATCCCGCTATGTACGACAACTACTCTCAGTGGTACGTTAAGGATGCTGCAGACGTTATGTGGCTCAACGACTAATTTTTAGTTGACATTTCCGAAGGAAGGTTCGGACTTGTCCGAACCTTCCTATCTTTTGAGAATTTGCGGCGCAGCATTCTCTGCGGCGCATTTTCCTGCATTTTTCTGTTTTAACTCTTTATTCAAAGAAATCTATTAAAAGTGACTTTAATTGAGTCAAGAAAGGATACTAATGGGAAAATACATACTGAAAAGAACGGGATACATGCTGATAGTATTAGTCATTTTATCCTTTCTCATGTTTATGATATATCAGCTAATGCCCAATAACAGAGCGTATACAGACGCTAAACAGTGGATCACAGACCACAAGCAAACTATAAATCCCGCAGAAATTGACCAAAAATTCGAAGAGATGTACGAAATGTATCAGCGCAAATACGGTACTGATACAGACAACAGACTCGTTCGTTACCTTCGTTGGGTTGGTGTTTACCCCCTTTACGACGGTTCTTACAGCGGTCTTCTTCAGGGTAACTTTGGTTATTCCTACGAATATAAAGACGACGTTGTAAACATTATCGGTGCGCCTATGCGAAACACCGTTATTATCAATATTTTCGCAACTATTTTAGCCTTGGGAATTACTATTCCTTTGGGTATTATCTGTGCTGTTAAACGCGGCACTATTGGTGATAGAGCAGTTTCTATCATCACTATCGTTGGCTACAGCTTGCCAACCTTCCTTATTGCAATCCTGTTCATTTGGATTTTCTGCTCCAACCTCGGTTGGTTCCCGCCCAGTGGTATGAAAACTCCGGGCAGTAACTACACGGGTATCAAATATTTGATTGATACTCTCTACTACCTTGCACTTCCCCTTATAGTTATGACATTTTGTTCTCTTGGCGGTATGACCCGTTACGTGCGCGCTTCTATGATTGAAGCCCTTTCAATGGACTGCATCAGAACTGCACGCGCAAAAGGTCTCCGCGAAAAGACTGTAATATATTCTCACGCTTGGAGAAACGCTCTTATTCCCGTTGTAACCCTCGTTGTTGGTTGGTTCATCGGTATTTTCTCAGGTTCACTTGTAATTGAAGAAATGTTTGCCCTCAACGGTATGGGTAAGCTTATGATTACTGCCCTCAGAACCAGCGACTTCGACGTTATTATGCTTCTCCAGCTCTTCTACGTAATTCTTGCGCTCCTCGGTAACCTTCTTATTGACATTGCTTACGGCCTTGTTGACCCGAGAGTAAGAGTCAATAAATAATAGGAAAGGAGTACAGATAAAATGAGTAAAAATTCCAAAAAAGGCTTTTTGGCTACCCTTGGTTCTTGGTTTTCAAGAACTTTTATGGGCGCAAGCAAGAGCCTTGCTGATGAAATGGAACTTACCGAAGAAGAAAAAAGACAGCGTGCCCGCGAAGCAGACGTTGAAGAAATCGTCAGCCCCGTTAAGCAGATCGTTCGCAACTTCTTCCAGAGAAAATTGGCAGTAGTTGCCGTTATAGGCTTCCTCACA
This sequence comes from Clostridia bacterium, assembly GCA_017395725.1. Next base: position 3,134 of record JAFQOB010000142.1, on the reverse strand, counting down.
ATGTTCCTTTTCGTATTTATCGGTCCCCTTTTCTTCCCCACCTATTCCGATACTTACACAGAAACCACACAGAAATCCGTTCCACCGGGCTTTAATATGATGTCCGTGCCCAAAGAACTTAAAAATGATATTAAAGAAATCGACACTTACGGTACTTTCTCCGTAGGCCTTTCCAACGCAGGTAACGTTTACGTTTGGGGTCAGACTCTTATCGGCACTTCCAAAATCGACGTTTCCGTTATCCCTCAGGAAGTTATTGATGCTAATATTGTTCACGTAGCTGCCGGTATTGACCATATCGTAGCAATCGGCGACGACGGTACAGTTTACGCTTGGGGTAACAACCGTTTGGGTCAGTACGGTTACTTTGACCCTGCTCAGAACCCCAATATTCTTCCTATGCCCGAAGAGCTTCTCAACGGCAAAATCGACGTTGCTAACGTTGATAAGGTTGAATGCGGCTACCAGTGCACCGCTATCCTTATGAAAGACGGCTCTTTCTACCTTTGGGGCAACAAAAACGCTTATCAGAATATTCAGTATTTTGAAAATTATACCGGCAAAATCAAAGATATTGCTTTCGCCCTCAACGATATTCTTGCTGTTCCCGAAGCTGCTAACTCTATCTATACAGGTATGAGAGGCACTTACGCTAAAGTCAGAACTTCTCTTGCAGGCGCGGCTACTTCCGCAGTAAGCATTTCCGAGCATTTGAACGGAAGAAAAATTGAAGCACTTTGTGCTACCAATACTATGGTATGCCTTACCCTTGACGATGGAAGCATTTGCTTCGCAGGTAACATCGACGCAGGTCTTCTTGACGTACCAAAACTTCCCGCAGGCGAAACTTGGGTTGACGTTCAGTCAGGTACTTACCACTTCACAGGTCTTACCAGCTCAGGGAACGTTTATTCCTGGGGTTCAAATATCCTTGGTCAGTGCAAAACTCCTTCCAAAATCAGCGGCGTTTCTGAAATCCACGTAGGCTCTTTCCAGAACTATGCTGTTAACGAAGACGATTCCCTTATAAATAAATGGGGTCTCAGCGGCTACCTCTTCGGTACTGATACCAGAGGCGCAGACCTTTTCGCAAGAGTTGTAAACGGTGGTAAAATGACTATGACAGTCGGTGCCGTTGCCGTTATCATCTCCACTATCATCGGTATTATTATCGGTTGTATTTCAGGTTACTTCGGCGGTAAGGTTGATATGCTTCTTATGCGTGTTACCGAAATCGTTGCGGCTATCCCCTTCCTTCCCTTTGCTATGATTCTTTCAGCTCTTATGGGCAGAATGACCATTTCCGAAAATATGAGAATTTTCATTATTATGTGCATTCTCGGCGTACTTTCTTGGACAGGTCTTGCAAGAATCGTAAGAGGTCAGGTTCTTGCGGCTCGTGAAAACGAATACGTTACCGCAGCTAAATCAATGGGTGTTAAAGAAGGAACTATTGCATTCAAGCATATCCTTCCCAACGTAATTTCCGTTATCATCGTTACCTTGACTCTTGACTTCGCAGGTTGTATGCTTACCGAATCCTCACTTTCTTACCTCGGCTTTGGCGTTCAGTATCCCAGACCAACTTGGGGTAATATGCTTAACGGTGCAAACAACTCTACTATTATTAAGAATTTCTGGTGGCAGTGGTTCTTCCCCGGCTTGTTCCTTGCAATCACCACCATTTGTATCAATATTATCGGCGACACGCTCCGTGACGTTATGGACCCCAAGTCCAGCGCTGAAAGATAAGGAGGAGATTTGATTATGTCTGAAGAAAAAAGACCTTTACTTGAAGTTAAAAATCTTCACACTTATTTTAAAACGAAAAAAGGAACGGTTAAAGCCGTAAACGACGTTTCTTATACACTTGAACCCGGCAAAACCATCGGTATCGTTGGTGAATCCGGTTCCGGTAAGTCAGTTTCCGCAATGAGTATGCTCCGCCTTCTTGACTCCAACGGTTACATTGCAGAAGGTGAGATTCTTTTCGAAGGCAAAGACCTTACGAAGCTTTCTCAAACTGAAATGTACCACATCAGAGGTAACCTTATTTCAGTTATCTTCCAGGAGCCGATGACTTCACTTAACCCTGTATTTACAGTTAAAAAACAGCTTAGTGAACCCTTTATGATTCACCAGGGAATGAATAAAAAAGAAGCTGCTAAGCAGGCTCTTAAAATGCTTTACGACGTTCAGATTCCCAACCCCGAAGCAGTTTTGAACCAGTATCCTCACCAGCTTTCAGGCGGTATGCGTCAGCGTGTAATGATTGCTATGGCACTTGCTTGCCAGCCTAAAATCCTTATTGCTGACGAACCCACCACAGCTCTTGACGTTACCATTCAGGCTCAGATTCTCCGCCTTATGAATAACCTTCAGAAGGAAAAGGGAACTTCCATTATTTTCATCACCCACGACCTTGGGGTTATTAACGAAATGGCAGACGACGTAGTAGTTATGTACTGCGGTCAGGTTGTTGAAAAAGCAAATGCAAGAACTATTTTCAGCGATTGCGAAATGAGCCATCCCTATACGGAAGGCTTGATGTATTCAATTCCCCGTATCGACAATATTACCAAGAAGCTTGAACCCATTCCCGGCGTAGTTCCTCATCCTCTGGCACTTCCCAAGGGCTGTAAGTTCGCTCCCAGATGCAGCTATTGCACTAAAAAATGTATGGAAGAAGAACCCAAGCTTATTGATGCAGGCAACGGCCAGTTGATCAGATGCTTCTACCCAAGAAAGGAGGACCGCCGCAGTGAGCAGCACAAGAAAGATTCTGTCAATAACTAATCTTAAAAAGTATTTCCCCGTTGGCAAGCCAAACTTGTTCAACCGCAAAAAGCAGCTCTACGTTCGCGCTAACGAAGATATTTCAATTGATATTTACGAAGGCGAAACCCTCGGTATAGTTGGCGAATCAGGTTGCGGTAAGTCTACTTTGGGAAGAGTTCTCCTTCAGCTTTATCCTCAGACCGCAGGCACTACAATGTACTACGGCAAAACTTTGGATGAGCTTACCCCTACTTACGTTCTTCATACTATTAAAAACTACGAAAAATACCGCAAGGCTCTTGATAAAGCAAACGCAAGAGTTGCCGCTGCCGAAAAAGCAGTTGAAGCTGCAGGCG
>JAFQOB010000141.1 GCA_017395725.1 Clostridia bacterium | reverse complement strand
TTATTATATTCTTGTCGCCGACGCCCTTGCCCATTATCTCAAACTTCTTGTCAAGAGTTTCCCCTCTCGTCTGAATTATCGCTACCATAAGAGCAATCAAAAATGCCACTACAACGGGTACGTTATAAAATCCCATAGGCATCTTCATTACGTATTCAAATATTACTCCGAGAGAAAGATAAAATACTATAAATACTCCTATCGTATAAGTGCCAATGCGTTACTTTTTTTCATATCTTTTTCCTCTGTTTCCTATTTCTAACCAACAAATATTGATTATAACACATTGTATTTCAAAAATCAATAAAAACAAACAAAAACAACACCTCCCCGTTTCACAGGAAAGGTGTCGTTTGGCAAGACGCCCTCTCAGTCTTCTTATGAAATTACTCATAAGAAGACAGCTCTCCCGAAGGGAGAGCCTTTGTGTGCTTCTTATCTTTTATTCTTCAAATTTGTTGTCCGGTATCAAGAGCACCTTGTATGCGTTCTTAGACAAAACTGCTTCAACGCCCTTCTCCCATTCATCTAATGAAAAACACTTCGATATAAACGGCGCAAGTTCTATCTTGCCCTCTTCAAGCAGCTCCATTGTAAGAGCCCACGAAGATACCGCAGATGAGTTTGACGGTACGTAATTAACCTCGCGGTCAAACATATAGTCAAGTTTGAAAGGTACCTTTCCGCCAAAAAGTCCTATCTGCAAGTGCGTTCCCATCGGACGTATAACCTTCATGCAGTTTTCAAGAGCCGGTGTTACACCCGTACAGTCGCAGGTTATGTCTGCTCCCTTGGGATTGTTTGCATATACTGCGTTCTGCAACTCCTCAAAACTGGTTACGCAACAGTCTGCTCCAAGCTTCTTCGCAAGTTCGAGCTTATCATTATCTGCGGGAAGTCCCGATACTATAACGTATGCCCCTCTTCTCTTGAAAAGCTGTGCCGCAAGCTGTCCCATTATGCCGGGGCCGATTATTACTACGGTATCCCCTGTCTTCACGTCAATCTTTTCGTATACTCCGCGTACCATACAAGCAAGGGGCTCTGCCAAAGCATAACTCATCTTTTGCTCTAACGTCTTAGCGTTATCTGAAATCTTAAAGGTATACTTCGCCGGAACTACAACATAGTTTGCCATAGCTCCGTTACGGTGTGAGCCTATGGATTTGCGTTCTTTACAAAGGGTTACGTAACCCTCCTTGCAAAGATAACACTCGTCACAGCTATAGCACGCGGGAAGCGTTACTACCCAGTCGCCGACCTTGAAATCCCCAACGTCTCCGCAACATTCTTCTACTCTTCCCACATACTCGTGGCCCATTACAACCGGCATAGTTACCGATCTCTCGTCGTGTATCGCGTGAATATCACTGTTACATATTCCCGCCGCCAATACCTTTACCTTAAGTTCGCCTTCCTTGGCTGTAGGCTCCGGTAATTCCTGAAGTCCAACGCCCTCCATACCGAGAGCATATTTTACTAAACCTTTCATTACACTCCTCCTATTTAAAACCATCTTGCACCGGTGGGCGCCTTTTGATAGCTCTCAAGGGGAACCCAACCTGTCCACAAAAATTGAGACATAGTCTTCTGTGTAACGCCGAATGTTGTAAACTGCTCGGGCTTCAATGCACCCTCTTCATAAGCCTTTACAAATTCCGGAAGCTTATATAATTCTTTGATAACGCTGTCGGGGATCTCATCATCTATATGACATACTCTCTCGGGCTCAGCTTCTATCGTCATCTGCTGAATTCGTGCCTGAAGCGAAAACGTCATATCTGCTCCCACCATTGACGTCAGGTGGTGAACTCCTCTGAGTCCTGCAGGCATTATCGTCGCGGGAATATTTCTTTCCTTAAATAACTTATAAACCTTTTTACATACCGCGTTACCCGCATTACGAATAACCTCGGGGTCTATATCTATACGGCTGTCCGTCGCAGTCTCAAGCAAATATTCGTCAAGTCTTCCACCCTGCTGTACAACAAACAGAGGCTTCGGTGCAATACCCTTTGCAATAGCCTTCGCTCTGCCCTTCATATATGCATCAGCCATTGCCATAGCCTGTGAAACAGAAAAGTTTACTGTCGTACATACGGCAATTCCACGTGATGAAAGCTCTTCTACCAACGGAAGCGCCGACTTTATAGACGGTGTCTTTACAGAAATATTGTCAGCCCAAGATGCATAACGCAATCCCTGTGCCAACATCTTCTCAGCATCCATACATATCGTCGGGTCAAGCTGTCCCAATGCATAGCCGTGCTGTCCGTTGGTCTCTTCAAACATCTTCTTGAATTTTCCTGCGGCATAAGTCGCAACCATCTCAAGCAACGCTTCTGCGTGTTCAGCAGGTGTCAAATCCTTCGGTATCTTATCTACCATAGGCTGCCAGAACTCAGGCACTGCCTGAAGTGTCTTATACGTGAGTACCGGATTGGTGGTAACTCCCAATGCGCCGTTTTCTATCGCGGCATCTATTTCGGAAGGAATAGCGGAATCGTGCCAGAATTTTGTTGGGGTTTCTTTTGTCATCCATTGCAAAAAGTTCATATCCCTTTTTTCCTCCGTAAATTACAGCTTGAAGTTTACAACCATACCCCAACCCGCTTCAACAAATTGGGAAAGTGTTCTTTGGGAAGCTCCAAAACGGATAAATTCACATTCCTTAAGTCCGTCTATCTCATAAGCACGTACAAATTCGGGAATAGTACGAAGTCTTTCAATAGTCTCTGCGGGAACTTCGTCGTTAATATGTTCAACAAACTCAGTCTCTTTTCCGCAAGCGTCAACTATTCCTGCAGACAATGAGAATGACATATCGGAACCTGCAAGAGCTGTCGCGTGATATGCACCACGCATACCTGCGGGCATAATCTTTGCCTCATATCCACGAGCCTTGCACTCTTTATATGCATTCTTTATAGCCGCTGTACCCGCACAAATAATATCTGATTCCGGTACGTCGGACTGCATATCCTTTGCAACGTCACGCAAATAGTCGTCAATACGTCCTACCATAAGCACGGAGAATGCAGCGCCCGTCTTCTTTCCTGCGGCACGGCAACGGTCAAGACCGCGCTGTTGTGCAGCAGCTATAGCCACTACCTGTGATGCTGTAAAGCTTACTGTACCAACGGTAGTAATACCCTCGGCTGCAAGTTCTTCAATAGCTCTGATACCTGCGGCTGTTGCGGGCAGCTTTACTGCTATATTGGGAGCCCACGCTGCAAGGCGGCGTCCCATCTCTATCATAGCAGCTGTATCGCCCTGTTTCTTGGGGTTAACCTGAGCACATACGTAACCCTGTTCACCCTTTGTCTTTTCATATATAGGAAGAAATTTCTTCGCAATTTCTACAGTTATGCAACGAATTATCTCTTCTGCCTTTTCGTCTCCGCTGAGCCCCTTTGCAGAATCAAGATACGGACGCCAGAATTCAGGGTTGTCATAAAGAGATTTCATAACGAGAATCGGGTTAGTCGTTACGCCTGTAGCTCCGTTTTCTATTGCCTGGTCCATTGTACTGAGTACAGCCGTATCTGTCCACCAATATCCGTCTGTCTCACTAAGCCATTTAAGATAAGCATTTGTTACCATAATTAGTCAAACTCCTTTCCTGAGGAGGTCTGTAATTCAATTACAGACGCTCAACAGTACCTTCCCATGTATCCATAGCTTTCTTGCGGGAGTTTTCATCATACCAATGCTTTGTTACAGTCTTTGCACGGGTATAGAAACGTACACCGTCAAGACCGAGAACGTGCTGGTCACCAAAGAATGAATCCTTGTTTCCTGAGAAGGGGAAGTATGCGGAAGGAACAGGAATACCAACGTTGATACCTACCATACCGCCGTCTGAAAGAAGCTCAAACTGACGTGCATAGTAGCCGTTCTGTGTAAATATTGCAGAACCGTTTGCAAAACGGTTTGCATTCATTATTTCAAGACCTTCTTCAAAAGTCTTTACACGCTTAATTACTGTAACAGGACCAAAGATTTCGCAGTCACCTACTGACATACCGGGCTTAACGTGGTCAAGAATCGTAGGTCCTACAAAGAAGCCCTTTTCATATCCGGGAACAACAACGTCACGTCCGTCAAGTACCAATTCAGCACCTTCGTCAATACCCTTCTGAATCCAATCGCAAACAGACTGCTTATGCTTTGCGGTTACAACAGGGCCAAGCTGTGTTTCGGGATCGTATGCACAACCAATCTTCATAGCCATTGCCTTCTTCTTGAGAAGAGCAACAAATCTGTCAGCTATAGATTCCTGAACAACAATTACGGGAAGTGCCATACAACGCATACCTGCACAACCGTATGTAGAGTTAATAATAGCGTTTACAGAGCTTTCAAGATCGCAGTCTTCAAGAACAAGCGCGTGGTTCTTTGCTTCTGTCTGTGCCTGAACTCTCTTTCCGTGTGCTGCCGCAACGGAATATATATGCTTACCGATATCGGTAGAGCCTACGAACGTAACAGCCTTAATACGAGGGTCTGTAAGGAAAAGCTCGGATTCCTTACGTGAACATGTAACGAGGTTTACAACACCCTTGGGGAAACCTGCTTCTTCGTAGAAAAGCTCGAGAATACGCATTGATGTAAGGGGAGTATATGATGCAGCCTTAAGAACAACTGTATTACCGGTTGCAATTGCAAGGGGAACCATCCAACCCCAAGGAATCATTGCGGGGAAGTTAAAGGGAACTATACCTGCAACAACGCCCAAAGGCATACGGTATGATGCGGTATCAAATCCTGTTGTTACCTGCAAGGATGCAGTACCCTGTGATACGTAAGGAGTAGCACACGCAAGTTCTGTAGGCTCGATTGCCTTAAGAACGTCACCTCTTGCTTCTGCAAGGTTCTTACCAAGCTCTTTTGCGCAAAGTACGGTAAGCTCGTCAAGGTGTGCAACCAAAACGTCACGCCACTTGAACATCATCTGTGTACGCTTACTCAATGAGAGCATAGACCAATCTTTGAATGCAGCCTCTGCCGAAGCAATAGCCTCTTCAACCTCTTCTTCTGTACAACAAGGAACTTCTGCAATAACCTCACCTGTAGATGAGTCGGTTACTTCCATCCATTTTGTAGTTTTGGAATCTTTCCATTCACCGTTAACACAATATTTTTTTCTTTCAACAGCCATAATTAAGTCTTCCTTTCTTGTTATAATTTAATGTTGAAATTCAAGGTAAACTTTTGTTAAAATTTCGCCTATTGTATTCATTATAAAACCATATCGATATATTGTCAATGGATAAATGGCATATTTATATGTATTTTTGCTCAAACAGAGTTTTTTATTTTTTAAAAATTTGGTAAAGATAAATAATATCGATATAAAATATAACTGAGGTTCACATTGCAAAACTTGTAAACCTCAGTTATTATCATTTTTTTATTATATTAATTAAAGTCATCTTTGTGTTTCATAAAAAAGTCAAAATATTTTCTGACGTTTGGCAATTCGGTCCAATTGCATTTACGAACGGGACATTCATCAAGATTATATACAGTAGCTCCCGCCATTGACAGCAATATCGGTGAATGGGTTGCAATAATAAACTGACTGTTGGTTGACCTCACAGTCGCCTCTATATATTCGGCAAGTTGAATCTGATATTCAATCGACAAGCTGTTTTCGGGCTCGTCTAATAAATAAATCGCATCTTCATCAATTCTATCCAAAAAATATCGCATCGCCGTTTGACCGTTTGAATATAAGTCGATATCTCTCGGCACACGTGATTTTATATACCAAGATTGCGAACGGTTCTTTGAAAGAATGTCTCTTGTTTCTTTCCATCTGTCATAGTCATTTAATCCCCGAAGCCAACTTATTTTCGGGTTTGTCTCTGCTTCCCTGTGTGTTTCAATATATTTATCAATCAGCGCTTCTCTTCTGTCATCAATTTTTTCATTCACCGCTCTTGCGTTTAATACATAATCAAAAACATCATCGCTTGATAATACATAGCTTTTGGGAGGAACCCGCAAATAATCAACAGAACACCTATTAACGTATTCATCAAAAAAAGGAGAATCGTTAAAATCTGAAAAACGTACTGCCTGCATCTTTTGTGCTATAACGTTTATAAGCGTACTTTTTCCCGAGCCGTTCCCTCCGTAAAGCATAGTAATATTATCAAACTCAACTGATCTGAGCAGCTTTTGCGGAAAAATCTTAAATGGGTAAAATGAGGTAAAACAAGTGCGTTGTTCTGCCGATATTACAGCTGCTTCCGCATTATCACTCGGCAATATGAACTTTTTTGCATATATCACGACTATCCCCCCCATTCAAGCCGATTATATCATAAACAAAAGCATTGTTTCGTTATATCAAATCTTCAAAAAAGCTGCTTTCATATCCGTTCTGCTTCAAAAAGCCAAATGCAACCCTAAGCTTCTCTTCAAAATCGGGTTGGTATGCCTTATAGTCTTCGTAAAAATACTGCTCGTGTATCATTACACGAATACCGTCTCTGCCGTTCAAATTCTTTAACTTTTCTAAATTAACTTCCTTTGCAAAAGAATTAAGCACAATATCTATTGCGGCATAAGCAATATTATCACTATTATATATATTGCCTTCACGAATAAGCTGCGCGTTCTTTTCGTCTATTCCGTAAGACGTTCTCGGATTCTCTTCGGTTCCAAAAAGACCTAATAACCCTAAAACCTTATTGTCTGCAAGGGCTTTTAGTCCTTCCTCGGTTGCAACACAATAGTGAACTGTAGTCGTCTTTGCCAATGCCTTTGGTGAAGCAAAGCGTACAATCTGGTCGTTTACCTTTTTGCAATCCGTATATACTTCTTCATATCCTGAAAATTCATAAGGTCTTACGTTTTCAAAATCCGAGTGAAAAGAAAGCTTTAACCAATCGCTGTTTTCT
>JAFQOB010000140.1 GCA_017395725.1 Clostridia bacterium | reverse complement strand
TGTACCGTTGCAATAACAAATATACCTTTATTTGCCGTTTTTTCGCCATTTGCCATAAAGGCTTTTATAACTTCAAAGGCACTTTTTGCCGCCTCGGCACTCATAAGAAGCTGAGGCAAATAAACCGTCTTGTTTTCAAAACCCACGCCGACCTTGTTAAGTGCAGGAATAATTTCATTATTTACAAGGTCAAGTGGAGCAATGGCTTCAAGCAAGGCTTTTGTAAGCTCAGCCGCTTTTTCCTTCAAGCCTTTTGCTATGGCTTTCTGTAGTTCAGAACTATATTCTTCATTAGTTTTTGGCGAAGTCACAACAGCTACACTTGCCGTATTTACAAAGGTTTCTGAGTGGGCAATATAATCGGCGCAGTTTTCATCAAGCCCCTTTAACGCTTTAAAAGCATAGTAGGTCTTCATCATATCGGCAGAATAGGGGTTCATAATAGCCGCCGAAAGACCGTTTTCAAGGCAAAGGGCAAAGAAAACACCGTTTATAGCATCTCTGTAGGGCAAACCGAAAGAAACGTTTGAAACCCCAAGAGATGTATGACAACCGATAATATTTTTTATGTAGTTCAACGATTTGAGGGTAGCAAAAGCCGCATTATTGTCAGCACTAACCGTCATTGCAAGAGTATCAAAAATGATATCTTTTTTAGAAATACCGTACTGTTCAGCAGTTTTTAGTATTTTTTCAGCAATGGCAATTCTGCCCTCAGCCGTATCTGGAATGCCGTTTTCGTCAAGAGTTAATGCCACCACAAGGCCGCCGTATTTTTTTACCAATGGGAATACGGCTTCCATACTTTCCCTCTTGCCGTTAACGGAATTAATCATAGCCTTGCCGTTATAACGACGAAGAGCCGCTTCCATAGCCGTAACGTTTGCAGTATCTATCTGCAAGGGCAAATCTGTTACCGTTTGAAGCTCACAGACGGCATTTTTCAGCATTTCGACCTCATTGATATCGGGAAGTCCAACATTCACGTCAAGTATGTGAACGCCTTTTTCTTGCTGATTTACACCCTCCGTAAGAATATAATCCATATCTTTTTCAATAAGCGCCTGTTTAAAACGCTTTTTACCGGTAGGATTAATTCTTTCACCGATAAGAATAGGCGTATTTCCAAACTCTACACTGTGTGTATATGAGGAAACTACCGTTTTATTTTTATCACAAAGGGGTACAGGGGTTAAAGCATTTGTTTTTTCATTAAGCAATTTTATATATTGAGGTGTAGTTCCACAGCACCCGCCGATAACTCTTACGCCCATTTTAACGAGGTCACAAACCTCGTCTGCAAACTCATTGGGAGTAATATCGAAAACAGTTTTTCCGTCTATAATTCTCGGTAGACCCGCGTTAGGTTTGAGAATAACGGGAACGGAAGCATTATTTATAAGTTCAACAGCAACGTTTCGAAGCTGTTTTGGGCCAAGAGAACAGTTTGCACCCAAGGCATCAGCACCCATACTCTCGAGCAAAGCGACCATAGCCGAGGGAGTAGCCCCCGTCATAAGCTTTCCGTCTTCGCCGTAGGCATTTGAAACGATAACGGGAAGACTGGAATTTTCTTTTGCCGCCAAAAGAGCCGCTTTAGTCTCGTAGCTATCGTTCATTGTTTCTATAATAATAAGGTCAGCACCGTATTTCACACCAAGCTTAACGGTTTTAGCGAAAACACAAACTGCATCTTCAAAATCGAGGTCACCGAGAGGCTTGAGAAGCTTTCCCGAGGGACCGATATCAAGAGCAACAAACTTAGGTTTATTTGACACACTGAGCTCTGCCGCTTTTCTTGCATTTGATATGGCATTTTTTATGATTTCCTCAAGTTCGACCTCGTCAAATTTAAGAATATTCGCCCCGAAAGTATTTGTGCAAACAACGTTACTTCCCGCGTCATAGTATTGTTTATGTATATCAACAATAACGTCAGGGTTAGCAATATTCCACCTTTCAGGATATTCCCCTGCTTTAAGGCCACGAGACTGAAGGAGAGTGCCCATTCCGCCGTCGAGACAGACGATATTGTTGTTTAAAAACTCAAGAAAATTCATATTTTACCTCTGAAAGAGCAGTCAACCTTTTGGCAAAGACTGCATTTATTTAAAGTATCTTTTGAGCCGGAATCTGTAATTCCAGCGAAAGCAGTAACCGATTTTGAAGGAGACATAAGCAAACTGTCATTCAATGAAAGACCGATATTCTTCGAACAATCAAGTAATCTAAATACATCTTTTTGAACAGATAAAGAAAGGTCGGAATAACCGGGACTGAAACGAGGCTTTAAGAAAACACCGTTATTCTGTTCAAAGTCAGCACAGAACAAATCGCAAAGAGCTTCGATTCGTTCAGCACCCATAGCCTGAAACATTAGAGCCTTTGAGGGAGAGATTCGGCTGTATTTACCGATAAGCCTATCAATATCAACTCCAACAGTCGCAGCGAACAATAATACCTTTTTACAATCCTTTAAATTTGTAGAAAGTCCCTTTGATTCAACTTTAAACAAACCGAAATCACAAAGGTTTTCGCATATCTTCAAATCAAGCTCGGTGTAACACACCTTATATGTAAAGCAGTTTTCCGCTTCTTTTATACAGCTATTCAAAAGCCCGTCAATATCAGCGTCGGCATTTTTGCAGCCCGCATAACGCAAAATTTCTTTTTTACAAAAGGGTGGAGCCTGATAATTTTTAGTTAAAACTATACTCATTTACCTAAGATATCCGACAGATTACTCTGTATTTTTTCTGCGACGTCGGGTTTATTCATTGAATATACGTGAATATGAGTGATTCCGTTTGCATAGAGGTCGATAATTTGGTCGGTAGCGTAAGCAATTCCCGCCTGTTTCATAGCGGCAGGGTCATGACCGAACTTGTCCACAAGGCTCTTGAAACGCTGAGGCATAAAGGAGCCCGACAGTTTAATTGACCTTTCAACCTGCTTAGCATTAGTAATGGGCATAATTCCGGGGACTATGGGGACGGTAATACCCGCCTCACGAATTTTATATAGGAAATTATAGAGCAGGTTATTATCAAAAAACATCTGTGTAGTCAAAAAATCGCACCCTGCGTCAACCTTTTCTTTAAGAAATTTAATATCTGTTTTCTGGTCACAGCTTTCCGGGTGTATTTCCGGATAACAGGCGCCGCCGATACAGAAATCCTTATCAACAGCCTTTAATTCACGCACAAGGTCAATAGCGTGCTTGTAATCCCAATTACTTCTGTCGGAATTTTCAAGTTCAGCGGGAATATCGCCTCTGAGAGCCATAATATTAGTTATTCCCGCATTCTTTATATCGGCGATTCTTTGCTTAACCGTTTCCTTAGTAGAGGACACACAGGTAAGGTGCGCCAAGGTTGGCACGTTGTACATTTCTTTTATATTTTTTGCAATATCAAGGGTATACTTGCTTGTACCTCCCCCCGCGCCGTAGGTAACGGACATAAAGGAAGGGTGAAGCTTAGCAATTTCTTCGGTAGCAACCTTTACGCTTTCAAAACTTGTTTCCGTTTTAGGAGGAAACACTTCATAGGAAATAGAAAGCGCATCTTGATTAAGCAAATCAATGATTTTCATAAATACTCACCTTCAAATAACAATATATAGGATAATTATACACCCATATATAAATATGTGTCAAGACATTTTTGAAGAAGGCTCTCTATCCCTCTCAAGAAAAAGGGTTTTAAAAACAATAACCAAGACAGGAAAGGAGATAAGACCAATAAAGCCGCACAGTTCAAGTCCAATATACATAGAGAAGAGGGTCATTAATGGGTGAAGCCCAGTACTTTTACCGATTATTTTAGGCCCCAATATTTCGCGCACAACACTTACTACGGCAAAAATGATTAACAGACCGAAGCCCTGATAATATCCTTTAGCAAGAATTTTTATAAGTCCCCAAGGGACAAGAACGGTACCTACCCCAATTATAGGCAAAATATCAACCAAAGCAATAATTAAAGCCAAGGTAAAAGCATATTCAGTTTTTAAAATCAGAAACCCCGCATAAAGCTGCAAAAAGGTTATACCAATAGTTAAAAGATATCCCTTAAGCACACGAAGAGCCGCCTGTTTGAGCTTTACGCGAACGGTTGAAAT
>JAFQOB010000012.1 GCA_017395725.1 Clostridia bacterium | reverse complement strand
GAGAGCAAAGCCTACGTGGTCACTTGCTATTACTATAGGTAACATTTTTATTTCCTTCTTTCTTTTGCTATAATTAAATATTTCAATTATTGTTAAGTCTTTCAAGTCTTTCACGTTCCGCCTGAGGAACACGAAGATAAACGGGTTTTATATTTCTGTCACTGTAATCGTCTTCGGGACTGTTTTTATATTTGCCTAAAGCCACCAAAGAAACGGAATACGCATTTTGTTCACGAAGAAGCACCGGTGTGTTTGCAAAGGTAACGTCTATACTCTTTAAAGCCAAATTATATCCGTCTCCGCATAAGTATATGCTTTTATCCAAATATTTTTCCTTAAGCTCAGCTTCAAGCTCTTTAAGCGGTATAGCTCTGTCTTCGGTAAGCCTTACCAAAGAATCGCCGTTGGATAAGAATAAAGCGTTATACACTTGGTCACGCCGTGCGTCCATAACGGGACAGATTATACCCTTAAAGTCTTTTAAATTATATGCCAAAGCCTCAAGGGTTGATACGCCGACACAAAGCTTTTCTTTGCCGAATGCAAGACCTTTAAGAAGAGACATACCTATTCTTACTCCGGTAAATGAGCCGGGACCGTCGGATATTGCGAACATATCAATATCGTCAATAGATGTCTGTGCCGTAGTCAAAGCATTTTCTACCATAGGCAAAAGTGTTTCGCTGTGGTTAAGGCCTGCCGTTACGGAATATATGCTTATAAGCCTTTCATCTTCGCAAATACTAACTGTAGCCGTCTTTGCCGTTGAATCAAGGGCAAGAATCTTCATAGAAATATTACTCCGTTATTCTTTCAATTTTGATTAGTCTGCCGTTACCCGAATCGGTCTTTGAAATATCCACGCGATAGTAGCTTTCAGGAATCGCGTAGGGGATATTTTCACACCACTCGGCAACGATAATACAGTTTTTATAATCGTAAAAACCTGTAGACTCAAGGTCATCTTCGCTTGTAATGCGGTACATATCGTAGTGGCAGATACGATATTCGCCCCTGTATTCGTTTACAAGAGCATAAGTGGGACTCTGTACGAAATCATCGGGGCAGATAACCGACGCCAAACCGCGTACGAATACAGTTTTTCCAACGCCAACGTCACCGTAAAGGGCAATAAAGAGATTGTCTTTATTCAAAGTCGGCATAACTGCGCGTATGTTTTCCGCAAATTCTTTTGCGACAGCCTCCGTCTCTTCGGGGGAGGCTGTTGCAATTTGTTTTATAAGTTCAACCATATTGATTATATAGATTAGAACAAACCGGTAATCTTGCCGTCGTCGTCAACGTCAATATTTTCAGCAGCGGGAACCTTGGGAAGACCGGGCATAGTCATAATATTACCGGTCAATACAACGATAAAGTGAGCACCTGCAGAAAGTGTAACGTCACGAACAGTTACGGTAAAGCCCGAAGGTCTGCCGAGAAGTGTCTGGTCGTCGGAAAGTGAATACTGTGTCTTTGCAACGCAGATGGGATACTTCTTGTACTTATCGTCAAGAGCTTCGATTTGTCTGATAGCGTTGAGGGCGGGAGCTGTAAAGTTTACGCCGTCAGCGCCGTATATTTCTTTTGCAACCTTTTCAATCTTTTCGCAGATAGAAAGGTCTTCGTCATAAATATGCTTGAAGTTGGAAGGCTTTTCACAAGATTCAACAACCTTTTTAGCCAATTCAATGCCGCCCTCTCCGCCTTTTGCGAATACTTCGGAAAGTGCGAATTCAGCGCCAAGTCTCTTACAAGTATCTTCGATAAACTTAAGCTCAGCATCAGTATCGGTATCGAAGCGGTTAATTGCAACAACACAAGGTACACCGAATTTTGCAATGTTTTCAATGTGTGCTTCAAGGTTGCAGATACCCTTCTTCAACGCGTCAAGATTTTCAGCCTTAAGGTCGGTCTTAGCAACGCCGCCGTTATATTTAAGTGCACGAACTGTTGCAACAAGTACGATTGCAGAGGGAGCAATACCTGCCATACGGCACTTGATGTCAAGGAATTTTTCAGCGCCAAGGTCAGCACCGAATCCCGCCTCTGTGATAGCATAATCTGCAAGCTTCATTGCAAGCTTTGTAGCTCTTACAGAGTTACAGCCGTGAGCAATGTTAGCGAAAGGACCGCCGTGAATAAGTGCAGGTGTATTTTCGAGTGTCTGTACAAGGTTGGGCTTTAATGCATCTTTGAGAAGAGCTGTCATAGCGCCGTTAGCCTTGATATCGCGGCAGTAAACGGGGCTGCCGTCATATTTGTAAGCGATAAGGATATCGCCAAGTCTTTCTTTAAGGTCAGAAATCGAGTCAGCAAGACAAAGGATAGCCATAACTTCACTTGCAACCGTAATCATAAAGTGGTCTTCGCGGGGAACACCGTCAACCTTAGAGCCGAGACCGCAAATGGTGTTACGGAGTGCTCTGTCGTTTGTGTCGGTAACTCTCTTGAAGAGGATACGTCTCTGGTCAATGCCGAGGGCGTTACCCTGATGGAGATGGTTGTCGATCATAGCGCAAAGAAGATTGTTTGCAGCAGTAATAGCGTGGAAGTCACCTGTAAAATGAAGATTAATGTCTTCCATAGGTACGACCTGAGCGTAACCACCGCCTGCAGCGCCGCCCTTTACACCGAATACAGGTCCAAGGGAAGGCTCACGAAGAGCAATAACAGCGTTCTTGCCGATTTTTTCCATAGCCTGTCCAAGACCGATAGTGGTGGTTGTTTTGCCCTCACCTGCGGGAGTGGGGTTGATAGCAGTAACAAGAATCAACTTACCGTCTTTCTTGTCGGAATTACGTTTAATAAAATCGTTAGTGATTTTAGCTTTATATTTTCCGTAAAGCTCGAGTTCATCGGGCTGTACCCCTAATTTTTCGGCAATTTCGGAAATTGGTTTCATTTTAGCCTGTTGAGAAATTTGAATGTCTGTAAGCATTTTTATGCCCTCCGGTATCCATAATTTATAATTAACTATAATTATATCATATAAATTCAAAAAGTGGAATAATATATTAAATATTTTTTCAAAAAATATGCAAAAAATATTATATTCTTAATAAACAGTACACTTTTTCTCTTCAAAAACCGCTTTACATAAAAAAACATTTATGATATAATAGATAAACCTACTTTCTTTTAAGGAAAGAAAGTAGGCAAAGAAACCTCGAAACTTTAGTTTGTGCGAACTCGAAGGCTCGCCCTCTGGGAGAGCTGTCAGCGAAGCTGACTGAGAGGGCTTCTTTTAAGGAAAGAAAGTCGGCAAAGAAGCCTCGAAACTTTAGTTTGTGCGACCTTGATGGCTCGCCCTCTGGGAGAGCTGTCAGCGAAGCTGACTG
>JAFQOB010000139.1 GCA_017395725.1 Clostridia bacterium | reverse complement strand
ACTGACAAAAATCCGGGGAACTTTACGTTATATCCGCTTGAATGGAAAATATATCCGTTTGATTCTATTTCTGCATTAACCGTATTAAGCTGTGCCGATGCCATCTGAGAAGCCAAAAATCTGTCCCATATAAGCTTATAAAGCTTGTATTGGTCGGAAGAAAGATATTTCTTTATACGTTCGGGTTCAAAATCAAGGGAAGCGGGACGTATAGCTTCGTGTGCGTCCTGTGCCGTTGACTTCGATTTATAAAATCTCTTTTGAGCAGGGTAGTATTCTTCACCGAATTTGCTCTTTATATAGTTTTCTGCACTTGCTGATGCTTCCTGAGATATACGGAGTGAGTCGGTACGCATATAGGTTATAAGACCGTGAACGCCGCCGTTTTCGCTGCCTATGTTTATACCTTCATAAAGCTCTTGTGCTATTTGCATTATCTTTTGAGAACGGAAGTTAAGCTTTCTTGATGCCTCCTGCTGAAGTGTGGAAGTCGTAAAGGGAGGTGCGGGATTACGGTGTTTAACCGCCTTTTTTACCGAGCTTACCACAAAAGGACCGTCCTTAACCGCATTATATATCTTGTCTGTCTCTTCTTGGTTATGAAGTTCTAGCTTTCCGTTTTTATCCCCATAAAAGCTTGACTTAAAGCTCTTTGCTTTTTCTGTCAAAAGCTGGGCTGTAACCGTCCAATATTCTGTGGGAACAAAGGCTCTTATTTCCTCTTCGCGCTCAACAATAAGACGGGTAGCAACAGACTGAACACGGCCTGCGGAAAGTCCGCTTTTTAATGTCTTCCACAAAAACGGACTTGCTTTATAGCCAACTATTCTGTCGAGTATTCTTCTTGTCTGCTGAGAGTTTACAAGGTCCATATTTATGGGCTGAGGGTTCTTTATTGCCGCCTTAACAGCCGTCTTTGTAATTTCATTAAAAGATATTCTCTTTGCTTTTGCGGGGTCGATACCAAGTGCCGTCGCAAGATGCCACGAGATTGCTTCACCTTCACGGTCAGGGTCAGTCGCGAGAAAAACTTTGTTTGCGTTCTTCGCTTCTTTTTTCAGCTCTGTAATAAGGGGACCTTTTCCTCTTATATTTATATAACGAGCCTCAAAGTTGTTTTCAATATCAACACCGAGTGTGCTTTTCGGAAGGTCTCTTACGTGACCCTTTGAAGCTGTTACCTTGTAGCCGCTGCCGAGATATCCTTTTATTGTATTTGCTTTTGCAGGGGACTCAACTATTACGAGATTTGACATATATACACCTCAATGAATTGGGATTAATTTTAAAAATATTTTTATTGCGCCAACAGAAAGCCTCCGCCGGGCACAGCATTTACTATACCTTGTATTTCCAAAATTGTCAATGCCGACATTGTCTCAGATACCGAATAATTTGTAATATTTACAATTTCTTCAAGTGTGACGGGGTGGTTTTTGGATAAACACATGCATATATTTTTTTGTTCTTCGGGGAGATTTTCAAAATATTCTTTTTTATCTTCAAGAACAGATTCGTTTTCAGTTGCTTGTACTTCTGTGTTGCTTACGTTATAATTCGGTTGACTTTTAACAATAGGATTTGCATTGTTGTTTAAAGCTGCATAAGGGTTCTTTTTCTGCTTTGTCGATGACTTTGATGCTTTTATTTTATCGGGGAACAAAAATTCGTATTCGCGTAAAATATCGTCGGCTGAACTTACGGATTTTGCGCCTGATTTAATAAGAAGATTAGGGCCTGTGCTGTTTAATTCTCCCACTCTTCCGGGAACTGCATACAAGTCTCTGTTCTGTTCCACTGCCATTTGTGCGGTTATCATAGCTCCGCTTTTTTGCTGAGCTTCAACTACAAGTGTTCCCAAGGACAGACCGCTTATTATTCGGTTTCTTTGGGGGAAAGTATAACGTGTAGCCGACGTTCCCGGTGCGTACTCGGAAATAATCGTACTGCTTTGGGAAAGTCTGTTATAAAGCTCGGTGTTTTCCTTTGGGTATATAATATCTATACCGCACCCTAATACAGCAACTGTCTTTCCGCCTGCATCAAGGGCTGCGCTATGGCATACGGAGTCTATTCCTAAAGCCATTCCGCTTATAACGTATACTCCGCTTAGTGCCAAATCAAAGGATATTTCGT
>JAFQOB010000138.1 GCA_017395725.1 Clostridia bacterium | reverse complement strand
TTTCGTTTCCTCCGCAAGCAGTAAGTGCTGTCAGCATCATACATACAAGCAAAAGTAAAGCAATAATCTTTTTCATAAAATAAACTTCCTTTCGTTATATGAAAAAATTAATTATTTATTATTTCAAGACATTATATCATATATGTTCTTATTTTTCAATGGCTTATCAAAAAATAAGGTGTAATATTTTTATAAAAATTACATTTATAAAAGGCAAAAAATAAGCAGGACACAAAATGTAATGTCCTGCTTAATAAGCTTATAATGCTATTTTAGTTTTTGGTAAAATCAACTGAATATACTGTTCCTGTTCCACATACTGTTTCTACAACCACTGAGTAGTTATAATCACCGGCAGCAAGTGTAGAAGTATCAAATTTATACTTGAATTTTTTAAGAGAGAGTTTGGGAGCAATATCGGAAATGTGAGGTTTAACGCGTTCAGTGTATTTTACGTTTCCGTCAGCATCCTTGATGTAAATTTCAGCTGCAATAATGGGATAGTTAGAAGTAATTTCACCGAGAAGAGATTTAGCAGTAGCTATAGTTTTCTTGGTGTTTGCACCTTTTATTTCAATCTTAGGCTCAACTCTTTCTGCGGAAAGGGCTTTGCAGGTTACAGGAATATAGAATTTTTCACGAAGCTGAGTAAAAGAGTAAGTATGTTCAACGTACCAGTTGGTCTTAACGTCGTCTTTTCTCTGGCTGTCCATAGTGTTTGTTTGTTCAATTGTTTTTATATAGCTCCTTGAGCCGTGAACTTTACCTTGTGCGTTTCTTTCAACGTGAACTTCAAGAACCATACGTGTATGGCCTGCATCTGTACGCCAAATAACAGTATCACCTTTTTGGAGAAGAGCCAAAGCTTCGAAATGTGTCTGTTCGGGGGTGTTATTGGTTATAGTTTCGGTATCCTTGTCATTAGCACCTACAACCATTTCGCCTAAAGCATAAATACCTGTTTTGGTACCTAAGGGGAAGCAGTGACCTGTATCGTATGCGGTAATTTCCGTATCAAAACGTCTGTAAGCAAGAAGAATTGCAGATGAACAGTCGTTGCCGAGAGCATCATCATTAGCTCTGTTAACAGGACAGTCGTATACGTATAAACCTTTTGCTTCGTCCCATTTCATTGCAGAATTGGATATGAAGTCTTCATAGTCGGTATCTGTAGAAAGGTTGATATAGGGAAGACCGTGATAAACGACACCTTTTTTAAAGGTAAGTGTTTTACCTACCAAATTTCCTTTTGAGTCAAGAGTAAGGTCCATATCACGTGCGGGAGTCCATTTTACGTTTGCCATTTTGTACATATAATCGACTACCCAATCTCTCATTGACTGTTCGGGAATCTTGAAGGGCGATTCGGGAGTTTCAGGGGTTTCAGAATTATTTTCACCGGTTTCATTAGTTGTTTCAGGGGGATTGGGGGCGTCAGTTGACTGACAGGATGTAAGTACAACAACTGCCAAAATTAAGAGTAAAAGTGTTGTTAAGAATTTTTTCATTGATTTTATGAGTCCTTTCGTGGAAATTATATGAAAAATATTATTTTATACAGTAAATTCAAAATGCTCGAAGTCAACGCCGCCTCTTGCTATAGCGACGCGGTAATTGAATGTGTAAGTACCTTTTTCAAGGGTGTCGAGCTGAAGATCTTTGTTCATATCGTCAATAACAAGATTGTATTTGTTAACGTAATTGTACTGTAGTGCTTTTCTTACAACCTTACCGTCTTTATCCTTAACCGTTGCATAAGCATAGTCAAGAGGGAAGGTTGACGTAATAGTACCGGTAAATCCGTTTTTGATTGTATCGGGAGTGTTTACACCGTCGTATATAATATAAGCATCTTTAGCCTTTTCGCCGTTTGAATAGATTTCAAGAGTGATTGCCATGAAGTGCTTTTCGTAAAGCATGTTGAAAGTATAATGTCTGTTTACATACCAGGTTGTAGGAATATCAACAGTTTTATCCCAAGCATTAGTCTGTTCAATAACGATTACTTCTGATTTTTCACCGTCTATCATACCGTATTCATCATA
>JAFQOB010000137.1 GCA_017395725.1 Clostridia bacterium | reverse complement strand
GTCTGCTGCGGTGCAAATGTTGACACTATTTCTTTCTCAAATATATTGCGAACTTTCCCCTTATCTCCCGAAGTGCTGTTTGGTATCAACCCCAAAGATACCTATCTTTTTGAATAACAAAAAAATCGCTCCCGTGACCGAAATCACGGGAGCTTTTTTAGATTTTACCTATTTTTATTCAATTTTCTGTATACTTTTTCTACCGCATATCCCCAAAAGAATCTTATAGAAAGAATTAGTTACCGTATGTTGTAAGGTAATCGTTGATGATTACATTGTTGTTATCAGGATATTCAACAAAGTAATTATCATTTTCTACAGGAGCTTCGCCGCCCCAATAGTTACCAGAAAGGTCAATGTCGGTATAGTAAACGCTTGCACAAACATCGTTGCCTTTAGCATTAGTACCCTCTACCTTGTTATCAATGAAAGCATTGTTGCCATCCAAAGTGCAGCTTGCGCCCTTTACGTAATAAAGAACACCGGTAGCATTACAAGTGTTGTTTTCAAACACACAGTTCTTAACAACCTGAGGATCGTTATTTGCGCCATCATATAGATATCTATTAAACAGATTATCCGAGTTTTACCAAACCCCGTTGGGGTCGGGACGGATTTCAGCAAACAATCAAATTATTATTTAATAGTTGCATTACCAATATTGCCTATAACCAAAGTTGAAAGATTTTCAGCAGTCAAAGGCTGACCGTTGATTGTACAATTTTCAAATGTTACAACAGCACGTGCATCGATTGCATAACCCTCAGAGAAATCGCATCCAACGAATTCAGTGGGAGCGTAAGGACGGCAGTATGCATAGCCAGCGCCTTCACCGAAGGAACAATCTACGAATTTAGCAGTACCTATTGTAGCTGCATAAGAAGTCCAACCGTTGAATGTGGAGTTGTATGCTTCAAGGCCCTGCTTGCCTGCTGAATCACAAGAAACGGTATAAGTAGGTCCGTCGATGATTACGTTTTCAAGAACAACCTTTTCAGTACCGTTTTTAATGAAGATACCGCGGAAGCCTTTTGCTACGGTAATGTTCTTAATTGTACCGCCTTTGATAGCAATAGCAGAGTCCCAAGTGCTGGATGCGCCTTCAACTTCTACTGTCTTTCCGTTGCCGTCAAGAACTCCGCCGTTTACATTGAAGCCTGTAGAACCATAGCCATTGGATTCAGCATCGGTGGTAATAATGTCATCTGTAAGAACTACGTTATTGCCGGCTTTAAGAGCGTCTCTGATATCCGTATCGTTTTCAACGATTGCAACAGTGTTTGGATAAACAGTTGTATTGTTTACTGTATTATCGTATATGTTTGTAGCGTCAAGAGCGTTGGAAACAACTGCGCCGGGCTGATATTTTGTCATATCAGTTGCGCCAACTGTTACAGTATCAATTGTGTTGCCGTAAACTTTAACATTAACGTTGGCCTGAGCAATAAGACCTGCTGCGCGGTTGCCTGCGTATACAGTTACATTATTAACAACGTTATTTGAAACGTTACTTTCGGAGCTGGTTTCAGCATAGCCAACCAAGCCGCCTGCTTCCTTACCTGTAGCAACAACAGAGCTGTCGATAACCTTACATCTTACAATACTGCTATAAGTCTTACCAACCAAGCCACCAACATAATCATCGCCGGAAATAGTTGCGTTTTCAACAGTTACATTGTTAACACCATGACTAACACTGCCTGCAAGAGCACCGTTTGTAGCTGTAACATTCATCAAAACAAGATTTGCGAATGTAGCGCGTGTAAAGTTAGCAAACAAACCTGTACTTGCATTGATGTTACGAATTACGTGATTGTTGCCGTTGAATGCGGTAGCGCCTGTGCTCTGACCGATCATAATTTCAATGGGTTCGATGGCGATGTTGTTGAGATCAATATCTGCTTCAAGACTAATTGTCCATTTACCACTGTAGTAATAATCTGCGCCTGCACCGTTTGCATAGTTTGTATAAGTAGTGCCCTGTCCGTCAGAATAGAGCGCTGCCCAATCAGCAGACAATTTGCTCAAGTAAACAAATGCATCAGCATCCTTAACATGGATTGTCTGAGTTGCGCCGTCAACTACGAGAGAAGCGGGCATTTCAGCAGGAACTACACCGTTCCAAATGGAGAAGGGAGCATCAGCATCGTACTGATCGTCAAAGCTGTCTTCTTCGTAAGTAAGCTGTGTTGCATATACAGTAATGGAAACACCTTCAACTTTCAAGCCCTGGTATTCATTACCTGCTTCTTCTTTCATATGACCGGAAAGAACGATAGAGCCTGTTTCTTCACCTGCAAGCAGTTTTCCCTGAAGCTCGGAAAGAGCAACTTTATTTTCAGCACCGTTTGCATCAGTAATAGTTACTGTCCATTCGATTGCATCGAGAAGCTTTGCATTGCCTTCAATACCGTTGATAACGATCTGATATTTGAGAGCAAGGTTACCATTGTTTACAACTCTAACAGGTTCTGTCTCATAAGTACAACCGGGTTCCCAAAGGATTTTGTCCTGGGCACGGTTGTCTGCAGCAATGAATTCAATTACTTCGCCTGCCAATGAGTTTCCGTCAGCATCAACGAGATCGACGTCAAGTGTACCGGACTGAATTACGTTACCAGCACTGGTAACCGTGTCTGTGAACCATGCAAATGTAGTTCCGAGAAGCATTGAGAAGCAAAGGAAAAGAGCTACTACGCTGCTTAACAGAGCACGTTTTGTGCCGTTTCTTTTTGTCATTTCAAATGACCTCCTTAAATTGATTAAAATTTTCTCTCCTATATATTTATCTATAACGGAGATCTTTGCACCTGAGGATGCGCATTATCCTTATACCCCCCCCCCCATAAACAGTCAAGGAGTTTCTTGAAAAATTTACATTTTATTTTATTTGTTCCATTTTAAGACAAATATAAAACAATGTTTTTTTATATATTAAAATGCACCCAAAAGATTTCAACTCTTGGGTGCAATAAATACAGGCATATTTTTATAAAAGTTTATTTTTTTGCCTCGTTAAGATTACGAGAACTTGTTTTACCTTCAGGTTTAATTTCTCCTGCCGCAAGGAGGGAGCGTTTTGTGAGAGCAGGACCGATAAGTTCATATATTAGAACGCCAAACAGTACTACGCTTCTTACTATTGCGCCGTCAGTCAACTCTGCTGCGGTGATAGCCATACCGAGGGCAACACCTGCTTGAGGCAACAGTGTAATACCAAGGTTCTTTGTGATCTTCTCATCACACTTACATAGTTTGCAACTGCCGAAAGAGCCAAGGTATTTGCCGGCAGAACGAGCGATAATATAAATTAGTCCAACGAGAACAACCAAAGGATCTTTGAGAATATTAAGGTCGAGTTCAGCACCCGAAAGTACAAAGAACAAAATGTTTATGGGAGCTGTCCAACGGTCAATTCTATCCATAAGTTCTTCAGAAGTTGCGCAGAAATTACAGAAGATAGTACCTGTCATCATACAAACAAGAAGAAGTGAGAATCCGACATGAACGCCGCCTATTTCAAATTTGATCATTGAAAGACCAACCGTAAGCATTACAAATGCAACGGAAATTGCAAGACGTTTACTGCGTGAATGGAAGAAGATTTCGATCCAGTTAAGAAGAAAACCACATACGGCACCGAGAACAAGAGATGCTACGATTTCAATAACAGGTTCAAGTACTACTCCCACAATACTTACAGCACCTGCTTCAAGAGCATGGGCAATACCGAAAGATGCGGAGAAGAGTACGAGACCAACTGCGTCGTCAATAGCAACTACAAGAAGCAACATCTTTGTCAAAGGACCGTCAGCTTTATACTGCTTAACAACCATCAAAGTTGCCGCAGGAGCTGTTGCGGAAGCAATCGCACCAAGCGTTATTGCCGCAGGAATAGACAATTTATCAGGCATAGCAAAATGCAAAGCAATAAGAACGATATCTACAACAACGGTTGTAATTACAGCCTGAAAAATACCGATCGTTATGGCACTCTTACCCATAGTTTTCAACTGCGAAAGTCTAAATTCATTACCGATAGTAAATGCAATAAAACCAAGCGCAAGCTGCGTTATAAGTTTCATTCCCTCAACCTGTTCAAGTGAATTGAAGCCAAGTCCGGGAACCTGGATCGCACCGATTATGAAAGGTCCTAAAAGAAGACCTGCTACAAGATAAGCTGTAACAGCAGGAAGTTTTAATACTTTTGCAAGACGTGAAAGTAAAAGTCCTCCTATCATTGCAAGCGAAAGACTAATCAACAGTTGCATAAATTAACCTCATTTCAAATACATTGAATAACTGATATTATGTAAAATTGTTAACGATAGAATAATACTGTAAATAACGAAAACAACTTTTTGCCATACAGTTTTGAATTATACACCTTTTTTATCTTTTTGTCAATAGGTCGTTCAAATTTTTATATATTTCGTCAAATATTGTCGTTTCTTTTTTGCATTCGATAGATGGTATAACTGTAAAATTGAAAAAGTATCACTCAATGTTTAGAATTAAAACATTTTATATTCAAGAATATATGGTATTTTATTATAAACAAAAATTCAAAAGGATTAAAAAAATGGAGTACTTTTTAGAGACATCGGAAACAATAAAAAAAGGCGTAGGTTTTAAACATTTTGACAGCGTTCATCTTTCATGGTTAATAGCATTTATTTTAATTACAATAATTACATCAGTATTATACAGAAGAGGCACGGAAAAACAAAAGAAAATAATTAGATACGTAATAGTAGCTTTACTGTTTGCTTCTGAAGCATTTAAATGGATAGGACTTATTATAGGCGGAAATGTTCTACCTAAATATCTGCCCTTCCAACTTTGCAGTATTAATATTTTCTTAATTGCAATTCATGCAGTCAAACCATTTAAAGTATTGGATAATTTCCTTTATGCAATATGTATTCCGGCTTCACTTGCCGCATTACTTTTCCCAACTTGGACAAAACTTCCGTTTTTAAATTTTATGAATATCCATAGTGTTACAATACATATGTTATTGGCTTTATATCCGATAGTGCTTACCGCAGGAAAAAGCTTTAAACTTGAAGCAAAACAATTACCAAAATGTATAGTATTACTACTACTGTTCGCAATTCCTGCTCATATTTTAAACTCTGTATACGGAACAAATTTTATGTTTCTTGAAAGTGTAACAAAATCCAACCCGCTTTATATTTTTGAAAAACTGTTCGGTGAACACCTTATAGGATATCCTGTTATCGCTGCAGTGGTTTTCTTTTTAATGTATTTCATACCATATACAATCAAGAAGATAAAACAAAAAAGGGTTCCTCAAAAAATATAACAAAAAGTTCCCATCCGTCATTAAATCAACGGGTGGGAATAAAATAATAAAAACTCTAATTTTGAAATTTAATTTGTTGGTCATTCATTATTGAATAACGAATTAAATCATCGGTATCAAGATTCTCTTTCTTCATATC
>JAFQOB010000136.1 GCA_017395725.1 Clostridia bacterium | reverse complement strand
TAGGCTTTACTCCCGACGAAGAGATAGGCAGAGGAGCCGACCTTTTTGACGTAAAGGGCTTTGGTGCTGATTTTGCATATACCGTAGACGGAGCGAATTTCGGACAGATAGAATACGAGAATTTTAATGCAATAAACGCCAAAGTAACCATAACAGGCAAATCCGTACATCCGGGCGAAGCGAAGTATGGCGGAATGAAGAATGCGAATAATATCGCTATGGAATTTGACTCTATGCTGCCGAAGAACGAACGCCCCGAATATACTGAGGGTTACGAGGGATTTTATCATCTTATGGAGATAAAATCTGACGTAGAATTGGCAGAAATGCGTTATATATTGAGAGACCACGACGGCACGAAGATAAAGATAAACAGAGCGATGTTCGAGAAGATAGCCGAGTTTTTGAATACAAAATACGGCAAAGATACGGTAAACTTAGAGCTTATCGACGCCTATGAAAATATGGCAGAGAAGATAGAGCCCCATTATCACCTTATAGATAATGCAGTAAAGGCAATAGAATCGGTAGGCGGAACTGTTGACATAAGCCCGATACGAGGGGGAACCGACGGAGCAAGACTGTCGCAAATGGGATTACCGTGTCCCAACTTAGGAACGGGGTCGGCAAACCATCACGGCAGATTTGAATATGCAATTATCGAAGAAATGGACAAATGCGTAGAAACGATAATAAACATTATTAAGTCATATAGGTGAAAATGAAATACGAATACATAATATGGGACTGGAACGGAACGTTACTTGACGACGTATCGGCATCGCTTTTTGCGGTAAACGATATGCTTGAAATATACGGCAAGGACAAGCTTGACCTTGAGACGTATTATTCCTACGTTGACACCCCGATATACAAATTTTACGAGAGAATATTTGACTTATCCGTTGTAACGATGGATATAATAAAGCCCCTTTACGGCAAGTTATACGATAAATACGAAGCTGACGTAACTCTTGCCGAGGGTGCAAAAGAATTAGTCAGCGAATACAAAGCAAAAGGCATAAGACAATATATACTGTCGGCGGCACATATTGACGATTTAATGCGGCACGCTGAAAGACTTGGTGTATGCGACTGTTTTACCAAGATAGACGCGGCGACGGATTTTGATGCGGGGAGCAAGATAGACAGAGCGAAAAAACTTATGTGTGAAGAGGGAATAGATAGAGAAAAGTGCGTACTTATAGGCGACACCCTGCACGACCTCGACACCGCGAATGCTCTCGGAATAAAGTGCATATTATATTCAAAAGGACATACGGATTATAAGACGTTGATAAATACAGGCGAAACGGTCTGTGCTACCTTTGAAGAAATAAAAAGAGCAATAGAGGAGTAGATAATGGATATTATAGCGATATTGGGAACGGCGATAGGCTTGTCAATGGACGCTTTTGCGGTAGCGATATGTAAGGGCTTATCGTTAGGCAAGGGATTTAAGCTGAAGCACGCCGTAAAGGTAGGCTTATATTTTGGAATATTTCAGGCATTGATGCCGCTTATAGGCTTTTTCCTCGGCAGTATGTTCCGTCAATATATAGAAGCATTTGACCATTGGGTAGCGTTTATTTTGCTTGTACTTATAGGTGCGAATATGCTAAAGGAATCGTTTTCAAAAGAGTGCGACGAATGTCTTGACTGTGCATTGGATTTTAAGACGATGTTACCGTTGGCGATAGCGACGAGTATAGACGCAATGGCGGCGGGAGTAGCATTTTCGATGCAGAACGTTGAGATATTTTCGACAGTTGCAATAATAGGCGTAACAACGTTTCTTTTCTCGGTTATCGGCGTAAAGATAGGCAACGTGTTCGGTACGAAATATAAGTCAAAAGCAGAGATGGCAGGCGGCATAATACTTATATTAATGGGATTAAAGTTTTTGCTCGAAGGTTTAGGAATACTTTGAGAAAAAGAGTGCAAAGGCACTCTTTTTTAGTGAAGAGTGAAGAGGGAATAGTGAATAGTTAAGGTAGGAATTTGCCGCAGAGTCGGCAAATTCCTTTTTCCTTACTTACTTTCTTTAAGGAAGAAAGTAAGCAAAGAACCTTTTGATAAAGGGTTTGTGC
>JAFQOB010000135.1 GCA_017395725.1 Clostridia bacterium | reverse complement strand
TCAGTTGTGTTTAATGTGTCATCCCCCGTAAGGTCAGCCGCCGCCTTTTGCAAATCTGCAGGGGCAAAGGCTGTAAGAAGCTTGCGCATAGCCGCCATATCCGTGGTGTTTATCGCGCCATCGCCTGAAAGGTCACCCTTTACAACAACTTGAGCTGTTTTTCCATCAACTGTGATTGTGCTACCTGTCTTGTACTGAACAGCTTCTCCGTTGATTGTGCCCGAACCTACTTTTGTAACGTTTGCTGCGGGAGTAGGAGCAACTACTACCATAGCGCCTACGTTAGCATCTGCTACAAGCTCAAGTCCTTGGTCGAGAATCGCCATTGCAAGAGCTACCATACCACCTGCATAGGTTGCGTACTGTCCTTCAATTGCCAACGCTTCTGTGCTACCGATAAGGAATTTAATGTCACTCTTATCAAACAAAAGTGCAGGATTTGCTATATTACTTGCAGCTGTGAACGTTACTGTGAAAAGGTCGGAAAGTTCCGTGTAACCTTCTTCTGTTGTAAATTCATTCTTTACACATACAAATTTTACGGTATTGTCTGCAACCTTATATTTAACAGTTGAATCTGCTGCAACGCTGCTATTAACAGCTGCGTCATTTGTTGTTATCTTGGCTGAATCATAAGACAATGCAACTTCAAGTCCCGCGATTTTAAAAGCTGCAACGCTTTCGTTGGAAATCTTAACTTTAACGTCAAATGTTCCACCTTCAGTAACCGGCTCAGATGTAGTAGTTACCATAAGGTTGAGGTTGCCGGTAGACTCAGCGGGAGTTGTACCGGATGCAAACATACTTCCTGCAATAATAGCACACGCCAACACAGCAGCAAGTATAGAGAGTTTCAAAATATGCTTTTTGAGTTTCATAATAGCACCTCGAAAAAATATTATTATATCAGTTGGTATCATTATACACCATAAAAAATTAGTTGTCAAGAACTTTTTATTTCTGTTTAGAAAAATATTGTTCACAATTTTTGTGCATTTTTACCTATTGTTGGTATTGAGCGTAGTGAAAAAATGTCATTTCAATCTACGTCATATATAATTTCTTCGGGAGGAGTGTCCATTTTATACGGATTTCTCATAAGTCTTTGCAACATCTTAAATGCTGACGCATAGTAGTAGCCGTCGCATATTCTTTCGTCTGTCACAACGCATATATCAGAATAAAGCTTTTCTTCTGTATTTCCTTCGGAGTTAAGTTCGTATACTTTTCTTCTCTTGCCAAAAGCAACAAACAGCGGAACGTTACCAAAATCATATATATGGTGGAATATCGGCGGGATTCCCAATGAGCCCATAGACGTAATAACCATAGAGGCGTGGAAGGGGCTGACCTTTAATAAGAATTTCGGGAGTATGCCAAAATAATCAAGTACTCTTAACAAAAATAATGCAAACTTCAAAACAAATCTCGGTATGTAGTTCAAAATTCTTGCTGTCTTATCAAAATCACTTTCCTGTTGCTTCTTACGGTATTCCTGTACCTCTGTGTTAAAAATATTATAAACGTCAAGGGGAGTTGAATTCGGGTCGAATATCATCTTTATGCAAGTCTCGGGGGATTCAAGGGACATTTCTTTCTTTATTGTAATAGCAACCTCTATCTTGTTTCTTGCAAAAACCTGTTGGCCTGCAACAAAACGGTTTATTGCGGGGCGCTGTGAAACCGTTCTGACGTATGCTGCTATAATAAGGTGCACAAGCCCAAAATGCTCGTATCCCTTTTCGTGCATTTCTTTTATGTATTTTTCTGCCTGTGTAATATCAACGCTTGCAGAAAACATATTCATAGCATCACTTCTGTAACGCATAATAAAGGGCATAAGCTTAATAATTGGATCAATCTTCCTTAACAAGTAACCATCTGTTCTGTCTCCAAAGCGGCGTTTTCTTTCTTTCATACTGTTCTCCTGCTAATAATTTTGTTAACCTATTGTACACTTAAAATGTTGATATGTCAATAACCTAATAAAAAAAGTGGCGCTTCGGCTAATCTTTAGTGCTTTTGTACAAAATGCGGGGAAAGTTATATTTTTGAGGGGGTTTTTGTATTGACAAGCGGTCTTTACAATGATATAATATCTATGATATAACTTTATTAATCTATACATTATTATCTTTTAAGGGAGGATGTTTTTTTTGAACTCCAAAAATACTGTTAATCACAACGAGTTTAAACCCGAAGATGCGATTCTTAACAGCAACTCGGATTTTGCAGTTGTAGAAGCTTATAAATCTATAAGAACAAATATTATGTATTCAATGCCTAAAACAGAGGGCGCTAAAACAATTGTCGTTACAAGTCCTTCTGCAGGAGAGGGTAAGACCACTACTTGTATTAACCTTGCCCAAACTTTTGCTCAGGTTAATGCAAGGGTTCTTTTGCTTGACTGTGACCTTAGAAAACCTAAAATTCACAGATATTTGAGAGTAGAAAGAAAAGAAGGTTTGTCTAACGTATTGTGCGGATTTGCCGGACTTGACACAGCTCTCAAGGTTAATGTCAGAGATAACTTAGACATTCTTACGTCGGGGGACACTCCACCTAATCCGGCAGAACTTCTTCAAACCAATGAATTTGCAAAAATAATGACGATTTTGAAGAAGGTATATGATTACATCATCATTGATACTCCTCCAATAAACGTTGTTACCGACGCGACAAGTGTTATTAAACATAGCGACGGTGTTGTTCTTCTTATTAAAAAGGGATATACTACTTACGATATGGTTGACGAGGCAATGGATAGACTTAAGAAAGTCAATGCCAACGTTCTCGGTACTGTTTTGATTGATGAAAAAGGTTCTGGAAGCAAAATTTATAAGGGCTACAAGTACGGTTACAGAGAAGAGCCTGCTCGCAAAAATAAAAAATGATCGACCTTCACACACATTTTTTGCCGGGAATAGATGACGGTTCTAAAAGTGTTGATGAGAGCGTTTCTATGCTTGTGGATGCGTACAAACAAGGTGTTACTGTTTGTGCCGGTACATCTCACGTTGTCTTGCATGGAACTCAATGCATTGATTCCTTTTTGGAAAAAAGAGATGCTGCTGTTACAACTTTGGAGAAAGCTTTGGCGGATAAAGGTGCTGTCGTTCCGAAATTGCTGTACGGTGCAGAAATATTTCTTGATAATGACATCTCTGAATATGCCGGACTTGAAAAGCTTTGTATAACAAATACAAACCTATTGCTTGTTGAGCTTTCTACCAAATCATATATTCCTGATTATTCGGAGTGGATATATTCGCTTATGCTAAAGGGAATTGTTCCTGTAATTGCTCATATCGAAAGATATCCTTATATTAATGAGCTTATTAATGAGCTTGATGCGGTAAAGGTTGTTTATCAGACCAATGCGAAAACTACTATGAAAAGTAATTGGTTAAAACGTATTCTTAGCTTGAATTACAACGAAAGAAATGTTTTGGTGGCAAGTGATATGCACAATATGAGACTGAGAAAGTCCTGTATGAAAAAAGCATACGATAAAGTATGTAAGCATTACGGTAAAGATGTTGCAGATGACCTTTTTGAAAATAATGCGGCAAAATTAATATGACTTATGATGAATTGTCAATCTAAGTGCAACACTTTTTAAGAGAAAGTTCAAATAAATCTATAGGTTTTTGAAAATGCAGAACTTTTTTAGGCCTGGCGTTAATTAGCGCCAGGTTCTTTTTTAATGTTGCAGGACTAACCCGAGAAAGATTTCTGCCTTTAGGATAAAATTCTCGTAACAAACCATTTAAATTTTCGTTAGTACCTTTTTGCCAAGCGCAATATGG
>JAFQOB010000134.1 GCA_017395725.1 Clostridia bacterium | reverse complement strand
TCGTACTTTGGCTTACGGCGCTATTACCACCCCTGCTCATACAGCTCCCGAAGATAGAATCAAGGTTATTTATGATGAGCTTGACACCTTGATTAAAATGTACAAACCCGATTGTATGGCTATTGAAGAATTGTTTTTTAACACTAACCAAAAAACCGCTATTTTGGTCGCTGAAGCGAGAGGTGTTATGCTCCTTTGTGCAATTAACAACAACTTGAAAGTGTATGAATATACACCTTTACAGGTTAAACAAGCTGTTGTTGGATACGGAAGAGCAGAGAAAAAACAGGTTATTGCAATGGTTGTGAATTTTCTGAATCTTGAAAAAAAACCCAAGCTTGACGATACGGCGGATGCTTTAGCGATCGCTGTATGCCATGCGCATACAAATGGTTCTCTATTGTCAAAATTTCAGTAATAAGGAGTGTTTTTATGTTTTACCATATAAGCGGAGAGTTGGTTCTTGTTGAATCTAATACTGCTGTTGTAGACTGTAACGGAGTGGGGTATTCTTTGACAGTCAGCTTGAACACTCAAAGATATTTAAAAAGCCCCGGCCAAAAGATTAAGCTTTATACACACTTTTCGGTAAGAGAAGACGGTGTGGAATTGTTCGGTTTTTATGACCTTGAAGAACGGGATATATTTAAGCTTTTAATTACAGTATCCGGTGTTGGTCCAAAAGCGGCTATTAATATTATGTCTGCTCTTACTCCCCAAAGCTTTGTTTCGGCAGTTATGAACGGTGATACGAAGCTTATTTCAAAAGCACAAAACGTTGGTGCTAAAACGGCTGCAAGAATAGTGCTTGAACTTAAAGATAAACTCGCTAAAACTGTTTCTGTATCGGATAGTGAAGATGTTATTTCGTCTGTAAATACATCAAACAACTCGGAAAAGATTGTAGAAGCTCAAAATGCTCTTATGGTATTGGGGTATAAACACTCTGAAGCGGTTGCGGCACTACGTGGTATTGACGTTGGTAAAATGGAGCTTGAAGATATTATTCGTGAAGCCCTTAAACGATTGATGAGATGACAGGAGATTGCTTAAATGTTTACTGAAGAATTTGATAGCGAATTTGAAAGCAGGATCATGTCAACTTCATATTCTGAAGAAGATTCTGTTACTGAAGTCAGCCTTCGCCCCACCACGTTGGTTGAATATGTGGGACAGGAAAAGGCTAAAGAAAATTTGAAAATATATATCGAGGCCGCAAAAAAAAGAGGCGATGTACTTGACCACGTCTTGCTTTACGGACCTCCCGGACTCGGAAAAACTACTTTAGCATCTATTATCGCCAATGAAATGGGTGTTAATATAAGAATAACGTCAGGTCCCGCTATAGAAAAACAAGGGGATCTTGCAGCATTACTTACCAATCTTGGTGAAAATGATATTTTGTTTATTGACGAAATACACCGACTCAACAGGTCAGTCGAAGAAATACTTTATCCTGCTTTAGAGGATTATGCTCTTGATATTATTATAGGCAAGGGACCAGCCGCAAGAAGTATAAGACTCCCTCTCCCTAAGTTCACTCTTATAGGTGCTACAACAAGGGCGGGGCAGTTATCTACACCTTTAAGGGATAGATTTGGTGTTATATCAAAGCTTGAATTATATTCCCCTGAAGAGTTGGCGAAAATCGTAACAAGAAGTGCAGGTTTGCTTTCTGTTGAAATAGATGAAGATGGCGCTTATGAAATTGCATCGCGTTCAAGAGGTACGCCGCGTATAGCAAATAGACTTCTAAAAAGAGTTCGCGATTTTGCTCAAGTTAAAGGTGACGGTAAAATTAATCTTGAGATCGCCCAATACGCATTGAATATGCTTGAAATTGATGAGCTGGGTCTTGACAACGTTGACCGCCGTATGCTTGAAACGATTATAAAAGTCTATGACGGCGGACCGGTGGGGCTTGAGACATTGTCTGCAACTATAGGAGAAGAAGCTGTAACTATAGAAGATGTTTACGAACCATATTTGATGCAATTAGGTTTCTTAAGCAGAACTCTAAGAGGAAGATGTGTTACTAAATACGGATACGAGCATTTGGGTATCCCCTATAAGTGTAATACTCAAAACAACAGACAAATGACTTTAGATGATATTCAAGAATAATATGGTGATAAATTATGCGATATACGAATAATTGGACAGATTACGAGCTTCTTGATACAAGTGACGGAGAAAGACTCGAACGTTGGGGAAAATATATTTTAGTTCGTCCTGATCCGCAGGTTATCTGGAAAGATATGAAAAACCATAATCTTTGGAAAAAGGCAGATGCAGTATACTCCCGTTCAAAATCAGGAGGCGGTGCCTGGAATCAAAATAACTTGCCTGAATCCTGGAAGATAAGATATGAAAAGCTCGATTTAACGTTTGTTTTAAAGCCTATGGGATTTAAGCATACGGGACTCTTTCCAGAACAGGCTGTTAACTGGGAAAAAATGTATGACCTTATAAAAAAAGCGAATAGACCGATTAAGGTGTTAAACTTATTTGCATATACAGGGGGAGCTACAGTTGCTTGTGCAAAGGCGGGAGCTTCTGTTGTTCACGTTGATGCGTCTAAAGGTATGACACTTCAAGCTAAAGAAAATGCTAAGCTTTCAGGGCTTGAGAATGCGCCTATTCGTTATATCGTTGACGACTGCCAGAAGTTTGTTGAAAGAGAGATGAGACGCGGAAATAAATACGATGCTATTATTATGGACCCGCCTTCATACGGCAGAGGACCCGGTGGGGAAGTATGGAAGCTTGAAGAGTGTATTGCGGATTTTATTAAAAAAGCATCGTGTGTTTTGAGTGATTCGCCATTATTCTTTTTGGTGAATTCATATACGACAGGTTTGTCTCCCGCTGCAGTGGGTTACATTTTGAATACAACCCTAAAAAATAAATTCGGAGGAACAACCGAGCTTGATGAAATCGGTTTGAAGGTTACTCAGACCAATGAGATTCTTCCATGCGGAGCTTCATCATTTTATATTGGAGAAAAATAATGACTGATTCTTTTATAAAAGTTGAAAACGTTTGTTTTAGTTATAAAAACGATAATAATGAGGATATTCCTGTTTTAAATAACGTTTCTTTTACTGTAAACAAAGGTGAATTCGTCGTCGTTCTCGGACATAACGGTTCGGGAAAATCAACTCTGGCAAAATTGCTGAATTTAATTCTTTCACCGCAAAGCGGAAAGATTTATATTGATGGAATGGATATAACTTCGGCTTCACTTACTGATGATGAATTATATTCGATTCGTCAGCGGATTGGTATGGTTTTCCAGAATCCTGATAACCAACTTGTTTCATCTGTTGTGGAAGAAGATGTGGCTTTTGGTCCCGAAAACTTAGGTGTTTCACCGGAAGAAATCAGACAAAGAGTTGATTCTGCATTGGAAACGGTTGGTATGACATCCTTTGCCCGACATTCTCCTTCGCAGCTTTCAGGCGGGCAAAAGCAACGAGTCGCTATTGCCGGTATAATTGCAATGCTGCCTCAATGTATTGTTTTTGATGAGGCCACTTCAATGCTCGACCCTTCGGGACGTAAAGAGGTTATGTCTGCTATCGAAAAATTGAACAAAGAAAATGGTATTACCATTATTCACATAACCCACAATATGAGCGAAGCAATAAATGCCGATAGAGTGATTGTTGTCAATGATGGCAGAATATGTATGAATGACAAGCCTAAAGCTGTTTTTTCAAACGTATCAAAACTACATCAAATCGGCCTTGATGTTCCTCAGGTTACAGAACTATTTTATGAACTAAAGAAAGACGGTATTCATTTACCGACAGATATTATTGATATAGATGAAGGGGTGGAAGCTCTGGCTTCCTTGTTAAAATAATGGCACTTCTTACTTTGAAAGACGTATCTTATGTGTATAGCGAAGGTACTCCTTTTGAAAAAAAAGCTTTGGATAATGTTAACGTTACATTCAAAAACGGTATTATTACAGGTTTGATTGGTCATACAGGTTCAGGCAAATCGACATTGGTTCAACTACTGAACGGGCTTAATAAGCCCACGTCAGGGCATATATATTTAGATGGTGTTGATATTTGGGAAAAGCCTAAGG
>JAFQOB010000133.1 GCA_017395725.1 Clostridia bacterium | reverse complement strand
CCCAAGCTTATTTTATTGAAAGAGGAAAAAGAATGAAAGTTCTG
This sequence comes from Clostridia bacterium, assembly GCA_017395725.1. The sequence continues at coordinate 4,308 of JAFQOB010000133.1, read as the reverse complement.
GTGGCGATAGATTCATTTAAGGGCAGTCTTTCGACGTTTCAGGCGGGAGAGGCTGTTTGTAATGGAATAAGGCGTGTTTTTCCCGAGGCAGAAGTAAAAATATGCCCTCTTGCCGACGGTGGAGAGGGGACTGTTGAAGCAGTTATCGGAGCTATGAATGGCAGTATGGTTGAGGCTTTGGTCCATGACCCTATTGGAAAGATAATAAAATGCAGTTACGGAATAACGAGTACTAAAACTGCAGTAATAGAAATGGCGAGTGCAGCAGGACTGACTTTGATAGAAGAAAAGGACAGGAATCCTTTATATACGACGACTTTTGGCGTAGGAGAGCTTATAAAGGATGCGATAGACAAGGGCTGCCGAAAGTTTCTTATAGGCATAGGGGGAAGCGCGACAAACGACGGCGGTATAGGTATGCTTCAGGCGCTGGGCTTTGAGTTTCTCGATAAAGAGGGAAGACAGGTTAGCTTTGGAGCTATAGGTTTAAAAGATATTGTAGAGATAAAGACCGATAATGCTATAAAAGAACTGTCGGAGTGCGAATTTTCCGTTGCTTGTGACGTAAAGAATACTCTCTGCGGTGAATATGGCTGCAGCAGAGTGTTTGGTCGTCAAAAGGGAGCGACTGACGAGATGATAGCTGATATGGATAATTGGCTTGAAAAGTATGCAATGTTGACAAAGGCAGTTATTCCGATGGCAGATGCGGCGATAGAGGGAACAGGCGCGGCAGGCGGAATGGGATTTGCTTTTCTTTCATATCTTAACGGGAAGCTTAAGTCAGGTATTGACCTTGTGATAAACGAAACAGGAATAGAAGCATATATAGAGAAAGCCGATATTGTTGTTACGGGAGAGGGCAGACTTGACGGACAGACTTATATGGGAAAGGCACCTATAGGTATAGCAAGACTTGCAAAGAAATATACCAAGCCGGTTGTTGCTTTTTCCGGTTGCGTAACAGATGATGCAGCAAAGTGTAACGAGTATGGGATAGATGCATTTTTCCCGATATTGAAAAATCCTTGTTCTTTGGAGGAAGCAATGGACAATGAAAATGCCTCAAAGAATTTAGCCGATACCGCAGAGCAGGTGTTTAGGCTTGTGAAAATATCAAGTTGTATGGGATAGTAAAAAAATACTTGCAAAATTGGCGGTTTTAATATACAATTGTGTTATACACCCAAGAAGGAGAAGATGATATGTCAGGACTTAATATTACCAAGTATTCTACAAAGAGAAAGAATTTGTTTTTGAATGTTGCGACAGGGCATTTTGCCGGAAGTAATAGCCATAGTAACTATTTTATAGATGTTGTATCCCAAAAGAGCTGTTTGTCTGAGGCGAGAGCAGTAGCAAAAGAATTGTGTTCCGATTATTATTACCACAATACTCCTGTTGATACCGTAGTATGCATTGACGGTACAGAGGTTATAGGAGCTTGTCTTGCTGATACTCTTTCAAAGGCGGATATTGCCAATATTAATTCGCAGAAAGCTATATACGTGGTAACTCCCGAAACGACAGCAAGCGGACAGTTTCTTTTCAGAGATAACATAGTTCCTATGATAAAAGGTAAGAAAGTGATAGTTCTTGCGGTATCTGTTGCATCGGGTAAAACTGTTGAAAATGCTGTTGATGCGGTTAGATATTATGGCGGAGCAGTTGCGGGAGTTGCCGCGATATTCTCAACAGATAAAGAATGTAGAGAAGTTGCTGTTAATTCTGTATTTGACCCGAAGGACTTGCCGAATTATCAGATATATCCCGCCCATGACTGTCCTATGTGCAAAGCAGGTCAAAAGGTTGACGCACTTATAAACAGTCACGGCTATTCAAAAATATAACCTACTTTCTTTGAGGAAGAACCTACTTTCTTTGAGGAAGAAAGTAGGCAAAGAACCTTTTAATACTTTGGTCTGTGCAACATACTGTTGTTGGTACAGACCTACTTTCTTTGAGGAAGAACTTACTTTCTTTTAAGGAAAGAAAGTAAGCAAAGAAACCTCGAATAACCTGTCTGTGCTACTTAATACTGTTTGTACAAACTTGTATTCAAATATTCCACTCCCCTTATTAAAGTTTTTGGTGGAGTCAAGAGGCGCTTTTTTCAAAAAGCGGCCTTTTGTCAGGGGTTCGGGGCGGAACGCCCTGATTGCTTACGATTCATAGGAACTTTTTTAAAAAAAGTTCCTAATTTCTTACCTTTTATTATTTAACAACTATATCCAAAACAAAAGACTTGACTAAAACGTTTTACCGTTATGGTCAAGTCTTGTTTTTTACTCTTCAATAGCCGCTTTTTTCTTGTTTATTCGGCTGATTATTTTCATATCGAATTTAGGCTTTCTGCCTTCGTAGGTAAACAGACCGTTAAGCTCTTGTTCAACGTCTGTCAACTGTGTATAACAGAATCCTATCATCATTGGATTATCTAATATTGCATCTGTCAGACCCTTGTAGCGTTCATAAAACTCTTCATAGGAATGGGCGGATTTACCGTAGCTCCAGGCGGTTGTTCTATTAACGTCTGTGTCGGAGAGATTTATGCCGATACCGCCGTATTCTGAGAAGAATATAGGTTCTCCTTTCCAGGTTTGACGGGCTGAATGTCTGTCGTGGAGATAGTTTTCCGTTACCAGCTTGTCGTAGTTTTCTTTGAATATAGCGGGATTTTGCTCATAGTCATGTATGTCAAAAATATCGGTAACTACGTGAAAGTTTCCGCTTGTATCTATACAGGGGCGGGAAGGGTCGGCAAGCTTAGTTTGCTCGTAGACTATACGGATAAGTCGGTCATCTTGTCTGCAGAAGTTGGGGTTATGGCTATCCCAGGTTTCATTAAAGGGACACCAACCGATAATGGCGGGGTGGTTGAAATCTCTTCTTACAGAGCTTAACCAATCGGGTAAAAAGGTTGCAAGGTTTGCAATATTAGCAGTTGCAACTCCCCAGCTTCCGTATTCTCCCCAAACCATATAACCCATTCTGTCTGCATGATAGAGAAAGAGGGGTTCAAATACTTTTTGGTGTAGTCTTGCACCGTTAAATCCTGCTGCAAGAGAACATTCTATATCCTTGATAAGAGCTTCTTCCGATGGAGCAGTAATAATTCCTTCGGGGTAATAACCTTGGTCTAATACGAGTCTTTGGAAAACAGGTCTACCGTTAAGATAGAACTTGCCATTCTTCATTTCGACTTGGCGAAGTCCGAAATAACTGTACACTTTATCATTGCCGAATGTAAATTCTATATCGTAAAGTTCGCCTTGATCTAAATCCCAGAGGTGCTTTTCCGAAAGCTGTATTTCGAGATTTCCTACAACCGAAAGCTGTTTTTTTGAGGCTTCGCCTACTTTTTTCCCTTTGTAAAAAACAGTAGCGGTTAAATCTGCACAACCTTCAAGCTCTGCAAAAACTGTAACAGTACAGTTGTTGGCATCGGGGAGCATCTTAACGTATTTTATATAATTTTTAGGTACAATTTCATACCAAACCGTCTGCCAGATTCCTGTAGTTCTTGTGTAAAAGCAACGGTGAGAATAAAGCTTTTTTGACTGTTTTCCGGCAGGTTGACTGCGGGAGAGGGTGTCGTCATAACATTGAATGGTGATAATATTTTCACCCTCAACCAAAAGTCTTGTTATATCGTATTCAAAAGAGGTGTACCCACCTATATGCGCAAGTCCTGCAGCCACACCGTTTACGTAAACGGTAGTTTCAAAATCCGCCGCGCCGATATGAAATATTACTCTGTTTCCGTCAAGGTCATTTTTGGTGAAACTTAGAGTCTTTTTATACCAAACCTGTTTCATATAGTCGGTAATACCAACACCGGAAAGCTTACTTTCCGGGCAAAAGGGAACGATTATTTTATTATTTAAAGAATCAATTTTGTGAAGCTCTCTTTCGACACCTGTGGCATTATAGTCGATTTCGAACTGCCACTCTCCGTTAAGATTATGAAATGAATCTCTTTTCCATTGGGGATTTGGGTGCTCGGGACGAGGGATAGTATTTGACATAATAATTCTCCTTAGAATCAGTTGATTATTTATCTTATTTATAGTATAATACAATAAAAATATAAAAACAATGCATAATATGCACAAGGAAGTGTGATATATGAGCAAACCAAACGGTATAGATAAAAAAGAATACACCGTAAAATACCCGAAGAAAGAAAAGGCTTATGCTATTATTCCTCATAGTGCTATACCCTTTGAAAGTGCGGCTGTGGGAATAACGTATCCGTCGCCCGATTATGAAATAAACAGGAATGCAAACAATCGTATATGCTTATTT
>JAFQOB010000011.1 GCA_017395725.1 Clostridia bacterium | reverse complement strand
CCGGCGTTACTCTCACAACTGCAGGCGCTACCTACCCCTACGGTAATGACCCCAGAGACAGAAACCTCCGTATTGCTCCTTCCTATCCTACACCCGAAGAACTTAAAAAAGCTATCGGTGTTCTCTGCGTTTGCGTTAAACTCGCCGCTGTTGAAAAATTACTTGAAAATAAATAATATTATTATGGAAACTTTTTAAAAAAAGTTCCCTACTTTCTTTAAGGAAGAAAGTAGGCAAAGAACCTTGATTCGCTTGGTTTGTGCCACTTTTTATTATCTGTGCAGACATTATTAGATATTTGTAGGGGAGGGGTTTCCCCTCCCGTCATCATTAAAAAAATGGGTTTGTACTATACATTACAGTATGGTACAAACCCTTATTTATTCTGTTTCTTTAGGTGGATTATACTCTAAAATATCCTCAATTTTACATTCAAGCGCACAACACAATCTCGCCAAAACGTCTGTGTCAAGTCTTGTTATCTTATTTTTGCAAAAGTTATTTAGCTGTGTGCGTTCCATTTCAGCCATGTGGCACAGCTTATTTTTACTGATTCCTCTTTTTTCTATGAGCTCATCAAGCTTAATTCTGACACTTCCGTATTTTTTCATAATAATTCCTATCCTTTAGTATTGACAAATACATTATAAACAAGTTATAATGTAATTAATAGATGTAACTAATTATGTGTAACTTATTACACTAATCGAAAGGAATTTTTTATGTCTAAGCAAATTGGAATTATTAAAGAAATAGATAACCTCGGAAGGCTGGTTATTCCGAAATAAATGAGAGAATTATTTGGGTTAGAAAAAAGCGTTGAGGTTGTTATAACGGAAAATGGTATTCTTGTTCGTAATCCTAAATATGTACTTACCGAGATTGAGAAAAATTAGCGAAATTCCTTGGAATTATATTTGTACAATTATTCAGTGGATTATATATAAAAAGGGTTGTGCCATACTTTTTTACGTATGCACAAACCCTTATTTTTTATTTCAATACAATAATATTGCCCTTAGGTTCTACTTCGTAGGTAATAAAATTCTTCTTTCTGTCGTATTCGGATATCTTACAGCCTTTTGTCTCGGTTATTGGGAAGCGGGAATTAACGTAAAATACCTTATTCATATTCTCGTGAGTCGGTACATTTGTAATATCAATAACCGTCTCTCCGTTTTCGCTTTCCGTTACAACGGCATATTTCCAAAACATTGTTTGGGTTACGGAAAACTTCATATCCCTCGAAATTATGTTTTCCTGATGCTCGGCACATCTGTAAAAATATTTTATCGCGCTCTTTATTACCACTTCGTTTCTTTCGGCGTCCTCGTGCAACCAGTTCGGCCAATGGGAACCAAAGCAATAACTCTCAATTTCGGGTACTTCAGCGTAATCAATGCTATGGCTATCCCAATGAGACGGGTCACTGGGGGTTCTGTCAATAGTAATAATACCGTTTTCTATAGCTATATCCGTTGGCTTATCTTGTCCCTCGCATTTCATCCAACGGTATGGAGTCGATACGTATTTTATTCCGTAATCTGCCAATATCCTTGAAAGCTCATTAATACGGTATGCACCCGACGGGGGAACCATTCCGGTTACTTCTTTCTTTATTCCGTGATACTCCATAATCTCGAAAAAACTGTCAAGCAAGCCTCTTATATAACCTTCCGGTGTCATTTCTCTTACCTTATCCGGCTTTATTATATAATAATCGGAAGTATCAGCCTTAATATTTCCACCACCGTAGTAGCCGTGTCCAACACCGTGAAGTGCAAAATCAATATACGGAGAATTGTTTATAACTTCAACGCATCTCTTTACTTCTTCCATATCAATATACTTTGCATTGTCCCAATCTTCGCCGTATTTTGATATGGTAGGAAACTTTCTAAGTCTGTTATCCGGGTCCCATTCAGCAAGACAAAAAGCACAGAATATCTTTTGGTCAAGTGCTTCACCAAGCTTGTTTACTGCCTCATAATCTTTGTAACAATGTCTCCTCGGCATACCCGATCTTGACGCTCCGCCGCTTGCTCTGTCGTCATCGCCGCAGAACCAACCTAAATCGTCAACAACTATCTGCATTGCCTGTGGAATATTAATGTCTCTCATATTTCTACCCCTCTATACGTTATCAAACTTCATTACGTTTGATATCGGTCTAACCGCATAAGTAGCAAAACTGTCTTTAACTTCAAAATCATATACATTACAGCCTATCCACGTCTCAATGGGTTCTTTTGAACTAACGTAAAACATATCAAAATTCTGAGGCAAACGGGGAACTTTTGTTATATCAATAGTCGTAACCCCATTATTTTCGCTTATCTTTGCATTTCTACAATATAAAAGCTGCGTTTCAATAATATTTTTATCCTTCAAAATAATCTTGCCGAATTCCTGACCGTTTTCATTTACGGGAGAAGGTATAGTCATAATAGCCATAGTAATACTACTCCGTTATTTTTTATTAAAGTGCAACTCCCTGTGCACCCCAAATTCTGCCGCCATTTAGTAAATGTTGCTTTAACGCCTTTGCAAAGCCACTCTTTTCGGGAAGGTCTTCAAGAGGTGTGTCGGGTGTGCATACGAATACATATTCAAATATATCGTGTCCGTTACTCTTCAAGGGGAACTTTTCAAATCTGTCGGCAAATTTTGTAAGATTTGTTTCTCTTCCCATTATTTCCTTTATCTGCGGGTCAATTATCCAAGTCAAGCAGAAAAATCCTTTAATTCCGCCAAAGCACTCGTTTATAATCTTCTTACCGCGCTGAATATCAATTTCACATTCATCGTGGTCTAACTTGCCGCCGGTGGGAATATGATAATTGATTACTCTGTCTCCCTTTGTAAGTACCTTTTTCCACTCGCTCTTTTCAAGTCTTCTTTTTTCGTTCTTTGCTATACCGTTTTCAATAAGAATACCCTCGTAGTAAGTATCTGTCTCAATTATATCGCCCACAAAGCTTCCCTCTTCGTCCTCGCAGTCAATACTTCCCAAAATCTGACCGCTTCTGTGGAAGGTAACTCCCTTAGGCAAAACAGCAAGCTTACCGTTATTTTCAAATACGTCAAAGTCCTTACTGTAATTGCAAATCTCAAAATTAAATCTGCCTACTCGGATTATCTCGCATTTAACAAACTTCATCATCCAGCTGACGTATATTGATATACCGTAACGGTGGTAAAGGTCAACGAAATCCTGTGTCTGATTCTCGTACATATTCAACGTCGCATCAATAATATCTTCGGGTACACCCTTGGAACGAAGCTCCTTTACAAGTGCGGGAACGCAATATAGAAGTGAAAACATAGGAAGAAAATCATATTTTTCATCTTCAAGCTTCTTATTGGGGCAAGACAATGCTCTTATTGCGGCAGCATCTCTCGCTTCCATTGCAAGATAAAGAAAATATGCATATATTACGTTGTCGCTGTCCTTTGCAACCTCGTCTCTTATACGTGCAATATCTTCTTTCATATAAGTAAAAATATTATATCTTTCAAAATCCAATATATCGTCTTTCTTTTCGTCATACAGCTTTTTTGCACCATCATAATATTTTGCAAAACTGTCTACCTTTGTTTGAATATCAAACTTTTCCAAAAATTTTTCCATAATAAAACACCTCACATTAATTACATTATACACTTCAAAAAATCTATTTTCAACCCATAAGTAAAATAAAGCTAAAAAAAGTAAAACACTTTGTTAATACCGTTAATTATTTCAATAAATAAAAAACACAGGCTGTATTTTCTCAATACGCCTATGTTTTTATGTTTGTACTTTTTTTCAAGGTTTTTGAGGGTTTGGGGACTTTTTTCAAAAAGTTCCCAAGTCAACTTACTTAACTATTGCCTTGTGGAAAATCTTCTTACCCTTACGAATCTTTGCGCCCGCTTTAAGTGCGTCGGCTGAAACAACTGCATCCAAAGATGCAACCTTTTCACCGTCAACGGAAACGCCGCCCTGCTGAATAAGTCTCTTCGCTTCGCCTCGGCTTGCCGCAAGTCCGCATACAATCATAAGGTCAACGATATTCATACCGTTTTCTGCATCAGCTGCCGCAATTTCGGTAGTAGGCATATTGGAGTCGTCACCGCCGTTACCCGAGAACAATGAACGAGAAGCTTCTCTTGCCTTTTCAGCCTCTTCCTTACCGTGAACGAGGGCAGTAAGCTCAAATGCAAGAATATCTTTCTTTTCGTTAATACGGCTGTCTTCCCATTTTTCCATATCTTCAATTTCTTCAAGAGGAAGGAACGTAAGCATCTTAATGCACTTCATAACGTCAGCGTCGCCAACGTTTCTCCAATACTGATAAAATTCAAAAGGAGAAGTCTTGTTGGGGTCAAGCCATACGGCGTTACCTGCAGTCTTACCCATCTTCTTACCCTGTGAGTCTGTAAGAAGTGTTATTGTCATAGCGTTCGCGTCCTTACCCAGCTTACGTCTGATAAGTTCGGTACCGCCAAGCATATTTGACCACTGGTCGTCACCGCCGAACTGAAGGTTACAATCGTAATTCTTGTAGAGATAATAAAAGTCATAAGACTGCATTATCATATAGTTAAATTCAAGGAAAGAAAGTCCCTTTTCCATTCTTTGCTTATAACACTCAGCTCTGAGCATATTGTTTACAGAGAAACAAGCGCCAACCTCGCGGAGCATATCAACGTAGTTGAGCTTAAGCAGCCAATCTGCGTTGTTTATCATCATAGCCTTGCCTTCGCCAAACTCAATAAACTTTTCCATCTGACGCTTAAAGCACTCGGCATTGTGGTCGATATCCTCTTTTGTAAGCATCTTTCTCATATCGGTACGTCCCGATGGGTCGCCTATCATTGTCGTACCGCCGCCGATAAGTGCTATCGGTGTATTTCCCGCCATCTGCAAACGCTTCATAAGTGTAAGCGCCATAAAATGTCCCGCTGTCAAGCTGTCTGCCGTACAGTCAAAACCAATATAGAACTTTGCCTTGCCGTTATTTACAAGGTCGCGTATCTGGGGCTCATCTGTTACCTGTGCAATAAGCCCTCTCGCTTGAAGTTCTTCATAAATTCCCATTTTGTCTTCCTCCTAAGGTATATAAAACACATATTGTTAACTATTTTTTTAGTACGTCGGACTGTTCAAAAACCATTTTCCGTCTTGCAAAACCAAAGTCAGTTCCGTCTTTCCGCCATCTTCATATTCTGCGGAAATCAAAACCATTCCCATATTTTGTCTCTTAATAACCGCACTGTCTATCTTAATATTTCCCTTAACGTTAAAGCCCTTGTTATTCTTATCAGCCATAAGCTTTCCGTCAACGTCTATATATCGCGGATCTATATCATCGCTGTTCGTAAATATCGCATCTCTTATAATAGCGATATACTCCTCTGAAAAAACCTCTGACGCCTTGGTTATTATTTCTTCCGTAGTCTTGTATTCACAGTCTTCGGTTACTGTCATAAATCTGTTGTTTGAGCCGTCGTCTGTATATGCCAAGCCCTTTCCCCAAAATATCTCATTCATCTCATAAGACAGGGGTAAAAGTCTTTCAAGCTCTGCCCTTACGGATTCGTCGGTCATATTTCCGCCGCCGCAAGAACACATTACTAAACTCAGCACCAAACATAAGCAAAGTACAATCTTACTCGTTAGATTCCGAAGCTTCATTTTCTTCTTCCTCTTCTTCTTTCTGAACCTTTGCAAAGCTTACTATTGACGCGTTTTCAGAAAGTCTCATAACTATTACACCCGCAGCAGTTCTGCCGTATGTGGAAATACCCGATACAGGTGTTCTTATAATCGTACCGTCATTTGTAATAAGCATAATATCTTCATTTTCGCTAACGGGAGCAATATTTGTAATTCTTCCCGTCTTTTCGGTGACCTTATGACAAATAACGCCCTTACCGCCTCTGTTATGAGCCGGGAAGTTTTCAAATTCTGTCCTCTTACCAAAGCCTTTTTCTGTTATAAACAACAGCTTCTTACTATCGTCAACAATTGCCGCACCTGCAACAGCGTCTCCGTCTGTAAGTCTTATAGCTATAACACCGCGTGATGTTCTGCCTACGCTTCTTGCCTTTTCCTCTTCAAAACGTACGGCAAGTCCGTTTCTTGTGGCAACAACTACCTCGTTTTCACCCGTCGTATGAGCAACGAATACAAGCTCGTCACCCTCGTCAAGATTAATTGCCTTCTTACCGCCCTTTCTTTGATATGCATATTCTTCAACAGGCGTACGTTTGATTATACCGTTTCTTGTCACCATAGTCAAAAAGCCGCCCATATCAAAGCTTTCCATATCTATCATTGCGGTAATCTTATCGTCTTTATCTATTTCAAGAATATTTGCAATATTTGTACCCTTTGCCGTTCTGCCCGCTTCGGGAATCAAGTATGCCTTCTTGGTAAATACCTTACCCTTTTGTGTAAACATCATTAAGTTCGAATGGCTGTCGGCAGATACCACCATCTCAACAAAGTCTTCTTCCTTCGTTGTCATACCGATTATACCCTTACCGCCTCTGTTCTGTGCAGTATAAGTATCAGCCGCACGGCGCTTAATATATCCCGCATGTGAAAGGGTAATTAAACATCTGTGTCTCTCAATCAAGTCTTCAAGTACGATTTCTTCTTCCAAAGGAACGCACTGTGTCTTTCTTGCGTCGCCGTATTTTTCTTTTATTTCAATTAAGTCGTTCTTAACTATTTCAATAACCTTATTTTCATCTGCAAGTATAGCTCTGAATTCTTCAATCATAGCATAAAGCTTTGCAAGTCTGTCCTCAACCTTCTGTCTTTCAAGACCGGAAAGACGTCCGAGAGTCATCTCAACTATAGCCTGTGCCTGTATTTCAGAAAGTCCAAAACGTTCCATAAGGTTTGCCTTGGCGTCGGGAATTGATGCCGAAGCTCTGATTATATGAATAACCTCGTCAATATTATCTGTAGCTATCTTATAACCCTCATTAATATGAGCCTCGTGGAGTGCCTTTTCAAGCTCAAACTTGGTTCTTCTTACGATAACCTCTTTTTGATGCTCAATATAGTAGCTCAACATTTCCTTTAAGTTAAGCACTCTCGGAATGTTGTTTACCAGAGCCAACATATTTACAGCGCAGGTATCCTGCAGCTGAGTATATTTATATAACTGATTAAGTATAATCTGACAATTTGCATCCTGACGGCAGTCGATAACTATACGAATACCCGTTCTGCCCGAAGACTCGTCGCGAATATCGCGTATACCGTCTACACGCTTATCCTTAACGCACTCGGCAAGTGTCGCCTTAAGTGTCGTCTTATTAACCTGATAAGGAATTTCGGTAATTATAATTCTGTGCTTTTCTTCTTCAATTACCGTCTTCGCTCTTACAATTATTCTGCCCTTACCTGTCGTATATGCCGAATAAATACCCGTCGTTCCGCATATTGTTGCACCCGTCGGGAAGTCGGGACCCTTTATAAATTCCATCAACTGTGTTATCTCAGCGTCGGGATTTTCCATAAGGAAAATAGTTCCGTCAATAACCTCGTTTAAGTTATGAGGCGGAATATTGGTAGCCATACCAACGGCAATACCGATAGAACCGTTTACCAACAAGTTGGGGAATCTTGCGGGAAGAACGGTAGGCTCCTTCAGCTTATTATCGAAGTTGGGCATAAAGTCAACTACGTCTTTTTCAATATCGCTCATCATTTCGTTGGCGATACGGTGCATTCTTGCCTCGGTATAACGGTATGCAGCAGCGCCGTCACCGTCTATGTTACCGAAGTTACCCTGTCCTTCAATAAGAGGATAACGGAGTGAGAAGGTCTGCGCCAATCTTACCATTGTATCGTATACTGCGGCGTCACCGTGAGGGTGATAACGTCCCAGCACGTTACCAACGGTAGTAGCCGACTTTCTGAAGTCCCTATCGTGTGTAAGGTGGTCTTCGTACATAGCGTAAAGTATACGTCTGTGTACCGGCTTCAATCCGTCTCTTACGTCTGGAAGCGCACGAGACATAATAACGCTCATAGAATAGTCAATAAAGGATTTCTTTACCTCTTTTGACAGTCCTACGTCTAATATTTTTTGATTAGCGAATTCCAAGTTTTCGTTAGTTTCCATTTTTTCACCTTTTATAAACTTTTTCTTCTATACTTATTGATTCTTTATTTCAAATACTTTAACGCGTTGAATATTGTTTTCTATAGTCAATTTGTCGGGCAGATTCGTTCCCTCAAGCTCAACCTTTGACAAGCTTGCCGCAGATGCAAATGCCAATGCTTGTCTTATCTCCATATCATTGCAAACTGCATATACGTAAGATGCAAGAAACGTATCTCCCGCACCCGAAAAGCCCTTTGCCTTAACCTCGGGATTAATTATACGGTAATTACCCGCACGGCCCGAATATACAGCGCCTTTTTTTCCGAGGGTTAGTATTATTTCTATACCTGTCCTATTGTAAAAGCCTATAGCTTCTTCAACGTATTTATCTTCCTCGGGAGTATATCCCAAAAGCTGACCGAACTCTTCTCTGTTAGGCTTTATTAGATACGGTCTTTCCTTTACCGCTTCAACCAAAGAGCTTCCCGAAATATCGGTTATAACCGTCTTTCCCCGAAGCTTTAAAGCTGCCGTTATCTTTCTTACCGTATCACTTTCAAGTCCAAAGGGAGTGCTTCCGCCGATTATAAATATATCTGCCGTCGATTCCAATAAAAGTGACATAAGATTTTTATATTCTTCTTCTCTTATCGGTCCGCCCTTTTCGTTTATCTCGGTTTCCTTATTGTCTTTGTCTGTTATCTTAATATTCATTCTCGTTTCACAAAGAGTCGGTGTAAATTCACACCTTATCCCCTCGTCACGAAGAATATCTTCTAACATCTTTCCCGTTCGTCCACCGTTAAAGCCATATATATGGGTATCTTCGTTAAGCTTTTTTAACATTCGGGAAACGTTTATGCCCTTTCCGCCTGCGTTTACTATAGCAGACGATACTCTGTTCAGTTCCCCAACAGCCAAACTGTTTTCATATATAATATTTCTGTCTATTGCCGGATTAAGAGTAACTGTTGCAATTCTCATATATATTTTTTCTCTTATATATCAAGGTTTGTTACATACTGAGCGTTCTTTTCAATGAAGTTTCTTCTCGATTCAACCTCATCACCCATTAGCATTGAGAACGTCTCGTCGCACGTCATAGCATCTTCAATTGTTACTCTCTTTATTGTACGGTATACAGGGTCCATTGTCGTCTCCCAAAGCTGATCGGGGTTCATCTCACCAAGACCCTTATATCTGCTCGCTTCAACGTTTCCGCCAAGCTCTGCTATCTTTTCGTCTCTTTCCTTGTCGGAGTATGCATATTTTATAGTCTTACCTTTTTTTATCTTATAAAGAGGCGGTGTCGCAAGATATACGTTGCCGTTTTCTATAAGCTTCTTCATATATCTGAAGAAGAACGTCAAAAGAAGTATCTGAATATGTGAACCGTCTACGTCGGCATCGGCCATTATTATTATCTTGCCGTAACGAAGCTTCTCTATATCAAAATCTTCGCCTATACCGCAACCCAAAGCCTGAATAATCGGTATAATCGTCGTGTTCGCATACACTCTGTCTATACGGCTCTTTTCAACGTTAAGAACCTTACCTCTAAGGGGAAGAATAGCCTGGAACTTACTGTCTCTTCCTTCCTTTGCACTACCTCCCGCAGAGTCTCCCTCTACGAGAAACAGCTCGGTCAATGCTGCATTTCTTTCCTGACAGTCAGCCAATTTATCGGGCATACCGCCACCCTCAAGAACACCCTTACGTCTTGTAAGCTCTCTTGCTTTTCTTGCAGCCTCTCTCGCACGGGAAGCAGCAAGTGTCTTTTCAATTATCGATTTTGCTACTGACGGATTCTCTTCAAAATATTCGGAAAGCTTCTGTGAAACAAGATTATTTACTATTGAACGAATCTCCGAGTTACCGAGCTTTGCTTTTGTCTGTCCTTCAAACTGTGCGTCTCTTAATTTTACGCTGATAACGGAACAAAGTCCCTCTCTCGTATCCTCGCCCGACAGCTTATCGTCGCCCTTTATCATATTGTGCTTCTTCGCATAATCATTGATAACACTTGTCAATGCCGCCTTAAAGCCTGTCTCGTGGGTACCGCCTTCTACGGTATTAATATTGTTAGCAAAGGTCATCATAGTCTCGTTATAGCCGTCGTTATACTGCATAGCTACCTCAACTATGGTATCTTCCTTACTTGCATTCATATAAATAATGTCTTCGTGAATAACCGTAGAATGCTTTATCATATTCAAGTGCTCAACGAAGCTCTTAATACCACCCTCATAACACAAGTCGTTTTCAATAACCTCAGGGTGTCTTTCATCTCTGAGAACTATATTTGTTCCTGCGTTAAGGAATGTTCTTTCTCTCATATTGTTGAGAAGCGTATCATAATCAAATACAACCTCTTCAAATATCTCAGCGTCGGGCTTAAATCTTACGTAAAGTCCGTTAGACTCGCAATTTGTTTCTTTAAGCGTATATTCGCTGACGGTCTTACCGCGTTCAAAACGCTGGGTATGACAAGCTCCTCCGTTTGTATTTTCATATACGAGCCATTCAGAAAGTGCGTTAACAACAGACGCACCAACGCCGTGAAGACCGCCGGAAATCGTGTATCCTTCACCGCCGAATTTACCTCCCGCGTGAAGTACGGTAAATACTACCTCAGGGGTAGGTATACCCATCTTCTGATGAATACCGGCAGGAATACCTCTTCCGTTATCTCTTACCGAAAGGCTTCCGTCCTCGTGAAGTGTAACGATTATCTTCGTACAAGCTCCCGCCATAGCCTCGTCAATTGAGTTGTCTACTATCTCGTAAACAAGGTGGTGAAGTCCTCTTATTGACGTGGAACCGATATACATACCGGGACGCTTTCTTACAGCTTCAAGTCCTTCAAGTACCTGTATTTGATTTTCGTCATAGGTGTGTTGATTTGTCTGTTCGCTCATTATGTTTTTCTCCTTATATTTGACGGGGCGTTGCCCCGAAACCCCAATTAAGAAACTTTTTTGTAAAAAAGTTTCTTAATAATCTTCAAAAAACTTGAATAAAGGGTTGATTTGTCTAATTTTTAAAAGTTTTTGCGGTTTCCAAAGGAGCTTTTTTCAAAAAGCTTCTTTGGTGAGGGTTAGGGAGTGAAACTCCCTAATTTTATCTTATATCCTTCTCCGTCAGTCTGCCGTAAAGTGACTTCGGAGCAAGTTGAGACATATATACGTTTTTACTTGTAAGAATAATCGACTTCGGTATCTCATCAACCGTTGTAATAAGCTTACCGTCCTTTTGTGCCTTGTTCAAAAATTTGCGGGTCTCCTTTGACATTGTCGAGTTGTCCATATCAAAAATCCCGACAATATCCTTTTCGCGAATATTCTTTTTGTTTCCAAGATGTATATACATATTTATTTTATCCTCGAATATCTGCCTTGATTTACTTCAATAACGTTACCGGCAACATTCTCAAGTCCGTCCTTTTCACAGCTTGTAATAATCACCTGACATTTCTTTATGCCATTCGTAACGTATTCTTTTCTCTTTGAATCAAGCTCACTGAAAATATCGTCAAACAGAAATACCGGATATTCACCCGTAACCTGTCTTGATATTTCTCCCTCTCCAAGCTTCATCGCAAGTGCAAGACATCTTTGCTGACCCTGTGAACAAAAGCTTCTTGCCTCTCTGTCATTCAAATATATATCAATATCGTCCTTATGAACACCGTAAAGAGTAGTACCCGCCTGAATCTCCTTTTCAAGATTCTGTGTTAGCTTACTGTAATACTCCTCTTCGCTTAAAACCTTATTATATTCCATAAACGTCTTTTCTCTTCCGACAGTCATATCGTTAAAAAATTCGTTTACGTGTTGGTTCAGTTGTTTTACGTATTCATATCTCTCTCTTGAAATAAGGGCTGCCTCATGGGCAAGATACATCGACCATAATTCTATAGTACGGTTAAATGAATCCTTGTCCTCTTCATAATTCTTTATGAGAGTATTTCTTTGATTAAGAATATTGTTATATTTTTGAAGCGAGGACAAATATATCGGCTTCAGCTGACATATTGCTCCGTCAAGGAAGGCTCTTCTCTCCGAAGGGCCGTCTTTTATAATAGACAAGTGCTCGGGACAAAACAATACTGCTCTGAAATATCCAACAAAGTCGGACATCTTCTTTATATTAACACCGTTTCTGTAGCATAGCTTTCGGCTGCCTCTGACAAGCTTTATCTCCATATCGTGTTTTCTCACGGAGTCTTCAAAATCTATCTTACAAAAGCTTATTTCCTTTGAAAAATTTATTAAATCCTTATCAGACGAGGTTCGAAAGCTTTTTCCGTGTGCAAAAAGATATATGCCTTCCAGAGCGTTTGTCTTTCCCTCGGCGTTATTACCGTAAAAAATATTAACACCGTCGCAAAAGTCTATCTCTGCTTCTTCTATATTTCTAAAGTCTTTAAACTTTATCTTCTTACAAACCATAGAAAAATTATTTCATTCTTGTGGGAAGTGTAACAAAGAGGAATTTTGATTCTTCATCTTCTGCAGGTTCAATAACCATAGCGCGAAGAGGACCTGACATAGAAAGCTTAATCTTTTCTACGTTACATACCTTAAGTGCTTCAAGCAAGTAACGGCAGGTAAACGCAATTTCAAGGTCGCTTCCTGTCTTTTCTATAGCAACTTCGTCGTAAACGTTACCCGATACGGCGTTTGCTGTAATTACGAGAACATTTTCGTTAAAGTTACACTTAACAAAGTTTCTTACCTGTGCCTTTTCTTCACTGATAAGTGCTGCTCTCTCTAAGCTGTCCATAAACTCTTCTGTATTTACGTTTACAAAAATAGTGTTATCCTTTGGAATATATCTGTTGTAATCAATGTACTGTCCTTCAAGAAGTCTTGTAAAGAAGGTAAATTCGCCAACCTCAAATAATGCGTGTTTACCGCCTATTCTTATCTTTACAACCTCTTCTTCATCATCACTTAAGAACTTCATAAGTTCAATAAGTGTCTTTCCGGGAACGATAAAGCTCATATCTGCATAAGCTTCTTCATTCTTCTGCATCTCACATTCCTGCTCTGTATAAGCAAGTCTGAAAGAGTCGCAGCTTACTGCAACTATCTTTGAACCCTTTACTTCAAAATAAACTCCGCAGTAAATAGGTCTTTGGTCAGTCTGGGCAACCGCAAAAATTGTACGGCTTATCATTGCTCTCATTACTGACTGAGGAACCGTAATGTCCTTACCGGTATCAACAGTAGGTGTGCTGGGGAAGTCAGAACCGGGAAGAGCCGGCATACTGAACTCTGAACGGCCGTTCGTAATTTTGGTCATACATTTTTCATCAACCTCTATTGTAATATTGCCTTCGGAAAGCGTCTTTACAATCTGATTCAAACGAATTGCGTTTATAACGTATTCGCCCTCTTCAAGTACCTGTGCCGGAACTGTTGTAGTAATACCTTTTTCAAGGTCGTATGCTGTAATCGTAACCTTGTCAGAACCCTGTGTCGTAACAAGAATACCCGATGTCGCGGGTATAATGTTCTTTGTGGATACTGCACTCATCGCAGCCGTAAGAACAGTGTTAAGAATGTTTTTCTCGAAAATAATCTTCATATTATTTCCCTTTCTTTTTATATAAGTATTATTTTTTTCGTATTTTTCCCCCTACTTTCTTTAAGGAAGAAAGTAGGCAAAGAAACTTTTAATAAAAGGTTTGTGCGAACATAATAGTTGAATTGTAGGGACAGGCGTCCTCGACTGTCCGTTACGCAAAGAAAGTAGGCCCGCTTTCTTTCGCAGAAAGCTTGGCAAAGAACTTGGGCCGTCTTGGTTTGTGCGAACTATACCCTTATAGTCATTCCGAGCGAAGCCGAGGAATCTCCATATAAGCAAATCTGTACAAACGGAGATTTCTCGATTCCGCTTCCGTTGGTCGCTCTACTCGAAATGACCACTTTACAATGTTTGTACAAACAATATTACTACATTAATTCCCTTTATTAAAGTTTTTGGTGGAGTCAAGAGGCGCTTTTTTCAAAAAGCGGTCTCTTGTCAAGGGTTCGGGAGAGAAGCTCCTGACTGCCTGTTACTTTACAAGCCAATACCTCTGTATTCTTTTTTTAAAATTGGGAAGTCAGATGCATAATACATATATTATACATATTGTAGTGGTAATAGCTGTAGTAGGTCCTGTTGATAATGTTGGAAAGTTAAAAAGTCAGCATAGGCAGTAAATAATTTACTTATTTCTCCCTGTTGATAAATTGTTGGAAGCCTTTGGAAATTTCTGTGGATTTCAACAGCCTTGTTTTTTGGAAACTTTTCCATCTTTTTTCAACAAGTTTCTATTGGAAAACTTTTCTGTGGAAAACTCTGTAAAGCAAGTCTGTAAAGTAGCACAAACAGTAGTTAATTTACATCTAAAAGTTTTCCACACCATTTTCAACACCTGTGGAAAATGTGGGGAGACGTCATTTTTTTCTTATCTCGTCCATAAGCTCGTTTATTTCTATCTCAAGCACTGAGTTTTCTTTAATGTCGGTCTCAATCTTATTCAGAGAAGATTTAACTGTCGAGTGGTCTCTTGAAAAAATATTGCCGATTTTCTTCAAAGACAGGTCTGTCATATTCTTTATAATATAAATGCAAATATGTCTTGCGTTCGCAACCTCTTGATTTCTCTTTGAGCCCTTCAAATCGTTTTCGGAAATATTGTATTTCTTTGAAACCTTTTCAAATATTCTCTCAATCGTAACGTCAACCGGCTCATTATTTGAAACAATAACCGATATACATTCTTTTGCGAGGTCAAGGTCAAGCTTTGAACCCTTTAAGAATGAGTGAGCCGCAAGTGTCTTAACTGCACCCTCTATCTGACGAATATTATTTCTCAAATTTTCGGACAGATAGTTCAGCACGTCAGGTGGGAAAGTAACTCCCATCTTCTTTGCCTTATCTTTTATAATTGCGGTTCTGAGTTCATAATCGGGTGGCTGAATATCAACTATAAGTCCGTCTTCAAAACGTGTTCTCAGTCTGTCTTCAAGGGTCTTAATCTCTTTCGGAGGACGGTCGCTGGTCATAATAATCTGTTTACCCGCGTCATAAAGTGCGTTAAACGTATGGAATATCTCCTCCTGCGTCGCCTCTTTACCCGCAATAAAATGAATATCGTCTATAAGAAGAAAGTCCGTCTTTCTGAATTTATTTTTAAACTTCTCTCTGAAAGTAACGTTGGATTTCTTGCTTATATTTTCAATAAGCTGACTTGCAAAATCTTCACCCTTAACATAAACAATACTTGCCTTACTGTTCTTACTGAGAATATAATTATTTATCGCGTATAAAAGGTGTGTCTTTCCGAGACCGCTTTGTCCGTAAATAAACAAAGGATTAAAATGTGTCGCCGGATTATTGCATACCGATATACAAGCCTCATAAGCAAACTTATTTGAGTTACCCACAATAAAGTTATCGAAAGTATACTGTGTGTGGTAAGGCGGAAAAATATTACTTGCCTGCTCAAACGTAACCTCATCAGTATCGCCTTCGTCAAAGGTAAGCTCGGATACCGTCGTTATCTTTTCAGCTTTATTTTCCTTAGGTTCGGTAACTTTTCCCTCTATATATGGCATAAGGTTGGGTTCGCTGTTTTGTCTCGAAAGTATTGTAACGTTAATCGGATAACCGATTAGCTCTTCAAGATATTGTTTTATAGTAGGTAAATGTTTATCATTTAAAATCTTACACTTAAGGTCGCTGCTGTTAACCAAAACAGCAT
>JAFQOB010000132.1 GCA_017395725.1 Clostridia bacterium | reverse complement strand
ATTTTTGAAAAATCATAGGTGTCGGCAGAGGGAAAAAGAGCTTTAACGGCGTTTTCAACATCTTCATCTGATACACCGCACTCAAATGAGAGTCTTTTTTGGGGGTCAACTATAGTTAATATAGCTTGAAATTTTGTAACGTTTCCACCCTCGTCAGTTGCGGTGACAGATATTGTTTGTTCCCCAATTTTATGGGCATTAAACGAAGAGACGATGTCGTATACTACTTGTGTTTGGTCTGTTATATCACGTATGAACATATCAGCCGTAATATCGGCACCTATTGTGGTACATACGTTTTGCGGCTCGACTTCGGGACTTTTTGTATCAACAATACGAAGTGTGGAAGTGGTTTTGATAAACCCGAAAAACCTGAGAGAAATTTCTTCTTCCGACGGAGATGATGTGTTTATTTGAAGCAGGTCAGTCTCGACCTTGCAAAATGGCTTTATAAACACGTTTGAAGTTATATGAGAATAATCGGGAGTATTTCCGACTTCGGTTGTTACCGATTGTGAAGCAAATGCGACAAACAGTACGCATATAGCTAAAAGCGTGATGACTACAGAAAGAATCATTATGCAGCTTTGTGAAATAGTGATTTTCTTCTGCTTGTTTGGTCTTTTTATGTTATTCTGTTTATTATTCTGCGGTGGGCGAGGTCTGTTTGACTGTCTCGGCACGTTATTTTGCATTTTTATCTCCTTGAAAATATGTCGAAATTGATATAAATATTATACCTTTTGCCAAATGCTTTGTCAATAGAACGTAATTCTGTTATAGGTGTAATAATTGCGTGTAATCAGTTTTTTATATCAATGGTATTATTGCTTTTTAAAATATAAGGGTGTATAATGTTACTTGGTCTTAGTAGTTTGCTTATTAAAAAGGAGAAAAACAAAAATGTATGACCTGATAATAAAAAACGGTACTGTTATTGACGGAACCGGTTCAAAAGGCTATATTTCAGACGTTGCAATAAAGAACGGCAAAATTGCGGCTATAGCTCCGAATTTAACAGAGGCTGAAAATGTGATAGATGCATCGGGTTTAACGGTTACCCCCGGTTTTATTGATTCACACAGCCATTCCGACCGAAACTTTTTAACATTTCCCGACCAAAAAGAAAAGGTTGAGCAGGGTATTACATTTTCTATAACTGGTCAATGCGGCGGTTCTCCTGCACCCATAAGAGTCGATAACGATACAAAAATCGAAACTATGGGCGAATTTTTGAATAAAGCACAAAAGACAGCACAGGGCTCGGGGGCGGCTGTTTTGATTGGGCATAACACTATTCGTAAAGCTGTAATGAAAACGGAAAAGCGTGAGCCTACTCCCGAAGAGCTTGAACAAATGAAAGAGCTTTTGGAAGACGGTATGCGTAACGGTGCTATAGGTATGTCACTTGGGCTTTATTACGTGCCCGGTTGCTATGCAAAGACCGACGAGGTGGTTGCTCTCGGTAAGGTCGTAGCAAAATACGGCGGCATTATTACAGCTCATATCCGTAACGAAAATGACGGACTTATTGAGGCTACAAAAGAGTTTATTGATATTATTAAGGCGACAGGCTGTCGAGCTGTTTTTTCTCACCACAAGGCTATGGACAAGAATAATTGGGGCTCGGTAAAGACTACCCTTGCAATGATAGATAAGGCAAACGAAGAGGGCGCGGATATTTATGCTGACGTTTATCCCTATATAGCATCATCGACGTCAATGAGTTCAAGGTTTGTTCCGACACAGTTTCACCCACCTATGACGACTAACGTTTTGTCCCTCCTTGATGACCCCGATATTTGCGTGAGAATAAAGGAATGGGGACACAATAAGTGGGGAAATGATTTAAGCTGGGTACAAATGGTAGTTTGCGGTAATCACCCCGAATACAACGGGCTTACCGTTAATCAAATAGCGGAAATGAAAGGTCAGACCGACAGATTTGATACCGTTTTCGATATATTGAGAGAGGGGAAGGGACTTGCGAATATTTGCACGTTTATGATGTGTGAAGAAGACGTTGAATACGTTATGAAGCACCCCCGCGTGATGATGTGTACGGATGCGGCGGTTAGAGTAAGCGATTTGCCTTACCACCCACGTGTTGTGGGAGCTTTCCCCCGAATACTCGGAAGATACGTTCGTGAACGCAAGGTTATGGAGCTTCCTGAAATGATTTATAAGATGACGGCACTTCCCGCTAAGGTTTACGAGCTTTCGTCAAAGGGAAGATTAGCCGAAGGGTATGATGCGGATATTTGTATTTTTAATGCAGATACAATAATCGACCACGCAGATTTTGTTGATTCAAGCCTTGCAAATGAAGGTCTTGAATACGTACTTGTTGACGGTAAAGTAGTATTGGAACAGGGAAAATATAATAATACACGGGCGGCAAAGGTTTATTTAAGGGATAAAAAATAAAAGACTGCTATATCAGAAAAGTTATGGTAGCGTATATAATCACATTGTTGACAATTAATTTTATGTGTAATATAATATTTCCTGTAATAAAAACGGAGGGATTTGTAAAATGGCAGAATTATTTGAAATTATTATGATAGTTAGCTTCGGTGCATCGTGGCCAATGAACGTTATGAAATCATGGAAGGCAAGAACCGCAAAGGGTAAGAGTCTTATGTTTTTGCTTTTGATTTTGTTCGGTTACGTTGCAGGTATTACATCAAAGCTTATTAACGAAGCTTATATGGCACAGTTTGCTCAGAAATGGTACGTGCTTATATTTTACATATTGAACTTTGTTATGGTTGGAATTGACACGGTTCTTTATTTCAGAAACAAGAGACTCGATAAGTTGGCAGAGCAGAAGGCAGAATGATGAAGGTTTTATCTATCGGAAACAGCTTTTCTCAAGATGCTCATAAATGGCTTCATAAGTTGGCTGAAAAAAACGGATGTAAGATTGAGACGGCGAATTTGTATATAGGCGGTTGTAACCTTGAAAGGCATTGGAATAACTATCTTGAAAACAAGGCGGATTATTCTTGGGAGCTTAACGGTTGCAGAGGCGAGCGATTAATATCGCTGAATGAAGCGCTCGAGATTGATACTTGGGACGTTGTGACTATTCAGCAGTCAAGCCCGCTGAGTGGAAGACCGCAGTCATATTTTCCGTATTTAAAGAATATTGCAGACGTTGTAAGGGAGAAACAACCTCAGGCGAAGATATACTTTTTCCAGACGTGGAGTTACGAAATTGACATAGATTCGAAATCTTTTAATGTATATAACCGCGACCAGTTGGAGATGTACAGACGTGTTGTTGATGCTTCGGAGATGGCATCAAAAGTGCTTGGGGTGCCGATTATTCCGGTGGGCAGAGTTATACAGAAGATTCGCGAGAGCTTGCCCGAGTTTGATTACAGAAACGGCGGAATGTCTTTAAATAGAGACGGATATCATCTTTCCCTTGACTATGGAAGATTTACGGCGGCGGCGACGTTTTTCTGTGTTTTGACAGGCGAAAAGATTAGAATCAGTGAATTTGAAGCTTTTGATATGAGCCTTGTTAATAAGATTATAGACGTTGTGGAAGAGATTGTTTTTGAATAAACGAATATACAAAAAGTTCCCCTTGCCTTTCTTATTTGGCAAGGGGATTTGTCTATGTGTATTACACATATTATTGGCGTTTTTTGGGGAGTTTTTTACTATTATCGAAAAAAGAGAGAAAAATAAAAATATTTTGAATAATCTCTTGACTATTTGAAAAAGATGTGCTATAATACGGTCTGTTGACTAGGTGTAGCTCAGCTGGGAGAGCGCTACCTTGGGGTGGTAGAGGCCGCTGGTTCAAGTCCAGTCACTTAGACCAAAAAAGCCGATGGGCAATAGCCCGTCGGCTTTTTTCGTTCTGAATGTTTGTGCGTGAACCAGCAGCCCACCTACACCCCAACCACGCATTGTTTAGCTAAACTAAATCAAGGGTATGTTTTTTCAAAAACATACCCTTTTATGTTACCGAGTGGAGTGGGGTTGTAGGGTGACGAGAGCGAAAAACAGTCCGGTGGACTATTTTTCGCCGAGGATTAACTGAAATAAGGAGAAATGGAAGCGGGTGCTTTATGCCGCGCCCATTTCGACTATATTTCAGGAAGGGCACTTTGCTGGTTCAAGTCTAAGGCTACAGATATAACTGAATATT
>JAFQOB010000010.1 GCA_017395725.1 Clostridia bacterium | reverse complement strand
CCTTCGTTAAAGATGCTCTTTTTTATGGGAGCTTCTTTTTTGTCTACCGTAACGCCTGCCCAATTTCCGACTTTTTCGTTTTTACCGGTAAGGGCGTTGTACATTGTGGTTTTACCACTGTTGGGGTTGCCTGTCAAAGCAATTCTCATTTTAAGTACTCTCCTACTTTTATTATAATAAAAAAATTTCAGATTTCAATATGTTAGCGGCGGCTAACTCGAGGTGTTTATCAAAGGTTAGCCGAAGCTAACCGCGAGGTTTTAAATAAAGCCGAGGAAATCGGCGATATTTTTTAGATTAATATAGCAGAAGCGAGCTCGTTGTCGATATTGTATCTGCCGTCTTTGATAGAGACAACGCAACCGCCGTTTAGGTGAGAGATGACTGTAATGGGTTCTCCTGCGTAACAACCTAATGAAAAAAGAAATGCATTAAGCTCTTCGTCATCGGTTTTGATGTCTTTTATAATATATTCAGTTCCTTCAACTGCACTTGTTAAATTCACAGACAATCACTCCTTAATAATAAGTTAGTCTCTGCTAACTGCTTTGATATGATAACACCGTTTTTTAAAAAAGTCAAGAGCTTTTTTAAAAAAAGTTGTCAAAAAATAATTAAACTGTTGACAATTTATTAAATACTTAATATAATAATATGTAAATAATTGATAATAAATATTGAATTGAGTCAATATTTATCAAAAAAAGGAGAAAATAAAAATGTTTAGACACAGAAAGTTATTTGCTATCATAACGTTGGTGTTTATGATAACTATGGCTTTTGCGACTGTTGTATGTGCTGAAGAGGCTGCACCCGATTATACGGACTATGATACGGCTGTAGGCTATCTTGACGAATATACGACGAACAGCGGAAGCGACGAAAATTTTGAAGCGAACTCCAAGACAGCCCTTGAGACAGTAAGGGCAGATATGCCTTTGTTTGCAACGTTCTGGGCATTGATTCCCCCCGTTATAGCGATAGTATTGGCGTTGATAACAAAAGAAGTATACTCTTCATTGTTTGTAGGTATTGTTGCGGGTGGTTTACTTGCGGCAAACTTTAACGTAACTTCGACTATTGACAACGTTGTTGAAGGCGGAATTATTTCCGCAATATCCGGCACAGCAGGTATATTTGCATTCCTTGTTATTCTTGGTGCTATTGTTTCTTTGATAAACAAGTCGGGCGGTTCTGCGGCATTTGGCAGATGGGCAAAGACTCATATACATTCAAAGATAGGTGCATCTATAGCAACCTTTATTTTGGGTTTGCTTATATTTATTGACGACTATTTCAACTGCTTGACAGTTGGTTCGGTTATGCGTCCCGTAACAGACACACATAAGATTTCACGCTCAAAGCTTGCATATCTTATTGATGCTACAGCGGCACCCGTTTGTATGATAGCTCCCATTTCTTCTTGGGCTGCAGCAGTTGCGAGCTATGCAGAAGAGGGCGAAGGTCTTGCGTTGTTTATAAAGGCTATTCCTTATAACTTCTATTCATTGCTTACATTTGTGTTTATTATCGGAATTGTGGTAATGAAGATAGACTTCGGGCCTATGAAAAAGCACGAAGCGAATGCAGAAAAGGGAGACTTGTTTACTTCCGGTGAGATTATAGTAGCTAAGGAAGAAGAGGGAGAAAATTCTAAGGGAAGAGTCTTCGATTTGATTTTCCCCGTACTTGCTCTTATTGTGTTCTGCGTATTGGCGTTGGTTTACAACGGAAACGGTTATAGCTTTGCAAATATGAACGTAATTGAGGCGTTCTCCAATACAGATGCTACCGTAGGCTTGCCTTGGGGCGGTCTTATAGCATTCATAGCATCTGTAATTTACTATAATATTCGCCGCGTAATCAGCTTTAAGTCTTGTATGGAAAGTATTCCCGAAGGCTTTAAGGCAATGGTACCCGCTATTATGATTCTTACGATGGCGACAGCATTGAAGAATATGACAAGCCTTCTCGGTGCAAAGGTATTTGTAGCACAGATGATGGAAGGCGCGGCTGCAGGACTCAGCAACCTCTTACCCGCAGTTATATTCCTTGTTGCGTGTGGACTTGCATTTGCTACCGGAACTTCTTGGGGAACCTTTGGAATACTTATTCCTATAGTAACTGCAATATTCCCCGCAGATTCAACAATTTTGATAATTGGTATATCCGCATGTCTTGCAGGTGCAGTATGCGGTGACCACTGCTCACCCATTTCCGATACGACGATTATGTCTTTGGCAGGTGCACAGTGCGACCATCTTAACCACGTTTCGACACAGCTTCCCTATGCAATAACTGTTGCGGCAGTATCTTTCGTAAGCTTTGTTATTGCAGCTTTCGTACAGAATGCGATTATTTCACTTGCGATTGCGATTGTACTTATGATTGCTACACTTTTTGTAATCAAGTTCATTACAGGCAAGAAGAAAGCATAAATGAGATTAATTTAATAAAGACAAGCTTCCTTTTCTATAACAGAAAGGGAAGCTTTTTTTTGAATGAAAAAAAGCGGCGGGAGTGGAGACCTCTCCCTTACGATATGGAGATAATATTGTGCAAACAATGTTAAGGGGTCATTTCGAGTGAAACACCGTTAGGTGTGGAATCGAGAAATCTCCGTTTGTACAAATTTGCTCATACGGAGATTCCTCGACTGCGTATTATATTACTTGCGAATACAATCAAAGCCTTCTCCAGCGGAGAAGGTGTCGAGGCGTTGTTAATACTATAATATACTACAAAGTTAGTCGCCGAGACGGATGAGGAGATTGTTCTTTGTTGCTCTCCTCATCCACCGCAAGCGGTCCCCCTTCTCCGCTGGAGAAGGCTTTATATAGTTCGCACAAACCGATTATTTAAAGGTTCTTTGCCTACTTTCTTCCTCAAAGAAAGTAGGGGGAACTTTTTTTAAAAAGAAAGTTTTTATGTTCACAAAATATAGTAGAAAAATATGGAAAAAGTGTGATATAATATAAGGAGTTTGAAAAATGTATGATATATAATTGAGACCGATTAAAAAAAGGAAAGTGAAAGAAATGATAAAGAGGCTATTTGGCTGTGTAAGAGAATATAAAAAATACGTATTCTTTACGCTGTTTTTTATTATCGCAGAAGTTGTAATTGAATGTTTTCTGCCGTTTATTACTTCAAGGGTAATAAATAAACTCGAAGCAAATATTGTTGAAATGAGTTATATCATTAAAATAGGACTGGTGCTTGTTTTAATGGCGGTACTGTCTTTGAGTTGCGGTGCAATAGCGGCGGTTACGTGCTCCAAGGCATCGGCGGGTTTTGCGAAGAATTTGAGACACGATATTTTTGCAAAGATTCAAACTTATTCTTTTGAGAATATCGACAAGTTTTCATCATCATCTTTGGTTACGAGAATGACTACTGACGTAGCAAACGTGCAGATGTCATTTATGATGATAATCAGAACGGCAATACGTGCGCCGTTGATGCTTGTTTTTTCAATAGTGATGGCGTATATAATGGGCGGAGCTTTGGCGGGTTCATTTCTTGTTCTTGTGCCTGTGCTTACAGCGGGACTTTTGTTGGTTGCAAAGAAGGCTATGCCCGCATTCAGACGTGTGTTTAAGAAGTATGACAAGCTGAATGAATCTATAGAAGAAAACGTACGTGCGGCGCGTGTTGTAAAGGGCTTTTCAAGAGAGAATTACGAAAAGAAGAAATTTGCCGTAGCGGCAGACGATATACAGAACGATTTTACAAAGGCTGAGAGAATAGTTGCATTTAACTCTCCCTTAATGCAGTTCTGCGTATATTTTAATATGATATTCGTTATGCTCGTAGGCTCAAGACTTGCAATATCCTCGGGCGGTAAAGTAATAAACGTAGGCGAAATGTCTGCAATGTTGACTTACGGTATGCAGATACTTATAAACCTGATGATGCTTTCGATGATATACGTTATGATAACGATGTCTTTGGAGTCAATGAAGCGTATATACGAAGTATTATCCGAAAAGACAGCGCTTTCCAACCCCGAAAATCCCGTATATACTGTTGCTGACGGTTCTATTGAGTTTGATAATGTCAATTTCAAATATGCATCAAAGGCAAAGAAGTATGCGTTGTCGGATATCAATATAAAGATTGAATCGGGAATGACTGTCGGTGTTATCGGTGGAACAGGATCGGGTAAATCATCTCTTGTACAGCTTATCCCCCGTCTTTATGACGTAACAGAGGGAAGTGTTCGTATAGGCGGCATTGACGTAAGAGAGTATGATATTGATACACTTAGAAATGCGGTAGCCGTTGTTTTGCAGAAGAATTTGCTTTTCTCGGGTACTATAAAGGAAAATTTGCGTTGGGGTAATGAGAATGCTTCCGACGAGGAAATAAAAAATGCATGTATTCTTGCTCAGGCAGACGATTTTGTTAAATCCTTCCCCGATGGATATGATACAAAGATAGAGCAAGGGGGTACCAATGTTTCCGGTGGTCAGAAGCAGAGACTTTGTATAGCGAGAGCACTGCTCAAGAAACCTAAGATACTCATTCTTGATGATTCTACAAGTGCTGTAGATACAAGAACCGACGCTCTTATCAGAGCAGGATTTAAGCAGTATATACCCGAGACGACAAAGATAATTATAGCTCAAAGAATTGCTTCCGTTCAGGATGCGGATTTGATAATAGTTATGGAAAACGGTATGATTTCCGATTACGGTAAACACGCAGAGCTTCTTGCAAGAAGTGAAATATACCGTGAGGTATATGAGCAGCAGACAAACGGAGGTGAAGACAATGAGTAAGCAGAATGCAAAGCCTCAAGAAAAAGGAAGACCTCCAATGAGAAAGATGAATTTCAAGGTGCTCGGCAGAGTATGGAAGTTCCTTTTCAAGTCTTATCCCGTATTGATTCCCATAGTAATTGTATGCGTTGTATTGTCTTCGCTTGTATCTGCAATACCGTCAATATTTACCCAAAAGGTTATGGCGGTGATAACTTCATATCTTGACAGCGGAAATATGAGCTGGGCGGCGGCAAAGCAGGAAATATTACCTTTGATAGCTGTTCTTATATGCTTGTATATTTTCTCTTTAATATTTATTACGCTGCAAACACAGCTTTTGGCAATAATAACACAAGGCTTTCTCGGTAAGATGAGAAAAAGAATGTTTGACGGTATGCAGGATTTGCCTATCAAGTTTTTTGATACAAACAAGCACGGCGATATTATGAGTTATTATACGAATGATATAGATACTCTTCGTCAGCTCGTTTCTCATTCTTTGCCAAGTCTTTTGCAGGCAAGTATAATCGTAACCACAGTACTGTTTATCATGCTTTACTATAGCATACTGATGACGGTAATAGTGCTTTTGGGCGTTGTATGTATGTTTGTGGTTTCTGCGAAGTTTGGCGGCGGTTCTGCAAAGTATTTTATACGTCAGCAGAAGTCCATAGGTAAGACCGAGGGTTACGTTCAGGAAATGATGAACGGACAAAAGGTTATAAAGGTATTTAGCCGCGAAGAGCAGGTTAAGAACGATTTTGATAAGATAAATGACGAACTCTGCTCAGATAGCACAAAGGCACACGCTTTTGCAAATATATTAGGTCCCGTTATAATGAATATCGGTAACATACTGTACGTTATTTGTATAACTATGGGAGGACTGTTTCTTGTAACCGGTTTCCCCAATATCAGTATTTCGGGATTGCCTTTTACCATTGATATAGTAATTCCTTTTTTAAATATGACGAAGCAGTTTACAGGTAACGTAAACCAAGTTTCTCAGCAGATAAACTCTATAGTAATGGCAATGGCGGGAGCTGAGAGAGTGTTTACTCTTATGGACCGGAAGCCCGAGGTTGACGAAGGTTACGTAACCCTTGTCAATGCAGAAATAGATGATGACGGAACCATAAGAGAAACGGAAAAGCATACGGGCAAATGGGCATGGAAGCACCCTCACGGAGACGGAACTTTGACTTATACCGAGCTCAAGGGTGACGTAAGACTGTTTAACGTTGATTTTGAATATGAAGAGAACAAGCCTGTTCTTCACGACGTAACTGTTTATGCAGAGCCGGGACAAAAGGTGGCATTTGTTGGAGCTACGGGGGCAGGTAAGACTACCATAACCAACCTTATCAACCGTTTTTACGATATTGCCGACGGTAAAATAAGATATGACGGAATTAATATAAACAAGATAAAGAAGGAAGACCTTCGCCGTTCTCTCGGTATAGTATTACAGGAGACAAACTTGTTTACGGGTACCGTTATGGAAAACATAAGATACGGAAAGCTTGACGCTACCGACGAAGAGTGCATTAATGCGGCGGTTATTGCGGGTGCAGACGATTTTATAACAAGATTGCCCGACGGATACGACACTATGCTTTCAAATAACGGTTCAAACCTTTCACAAGGTCAGAGACAGCTTATTGCAATAGCCCGCGCGGCAGTTGCAGACCCGCCCGTTATGATAATGGACGAGGCGACGTCGTCTATCGATACCCGTACCGAAGCCATTGTTCAAAAGGGTATGGATAAGCTTATGGAGGGCAGAACGGTATTTGTAATTGCCCACAGACTTTCAACGGTAAAAAATTCCGACGTAATTATGGTTCTTGATCACGGCAGAATTATTGAACGAGGAAACCATGAAAAGCTGATTGCAGAAAAAGGCACTTATTATCAGCTTTATACAGGTGCATTTGAGCTTGAATAACAAGATGAGTATGGGCGAATCCCATACTCATCTGTTGTATTAGCAACAGTTAAAAGGGGCTTTTTAATTAAAGCCCTTTTTGTGTTGATTCAGAAAGAAAGCTAACGATTATTTTTTAATGTTCTCTTGACTTTTAGCCTTTAAAAATAATATAATACTCTCAGTTAGGTCAAAAATGGAGAAAAGATATGGAAAAATATAGTGTAAAGGGAATGAGCTGTGCCGCTTGCGTTGCAAGTGTTGAAAAGGCGGTAAAAAAAGTAAACGGTGTTCAAGGTTGTTCGGTAAGTCTATTGACAAATTCAATGACCGTAGATGGCGAATATGATACTGCTGAGCTTATTGAAGCCGTAAGAAATGCAGGTTATGACGCGTCTGTTTACTCGGAAGATTTATCTGAAACTACAGATAATACTGCAGATGAAATAATGAAACTGAAAAGGCGCCTTGTTTCATCAATATTCTTTCTTGTAGTTCTTATGTATATGGCGATGGGACATAATATGTTTGGGCTACCGTTGCCAAGCATTTTAGAAAACAGCCCGATTATGATAACGGTAATACAGTTAGTGCTATCGTTAGTTGTACTTGTAATAAATAAAAAGTTTTTTATAAATGGGTTTAAATCACTTTTTCACGGCAGTCCCAATATGGACACGCTTGTTGCTTTAGGCTCGTTGGCATCATTTATATACAGCATAGGCGTAATGGTTATTATGGTAATAACACCTGAAAAGGCAGCCCACCTTTTGCACGAACTTTACTTTGAGTCGGCGGCTATGATTTTGGTTTTGATAACCGTCGGTAAGATGCTTGAAGCTATATCAAAGGGTAAAACGACAGATGCTTTGAAAGGACTTATGAAGTTAGCTCCCAAAAACGCAGTAGTAATAAGAGACGGAGAAGAAAAGACTGTTCCTATAGAGCAAGTTAAGGTTGATGATATATTTGTTGTAAGACCGGGCGAAAATGTAGCTGTTGACGGTTGTGTAGTTGAGGGGTCAAGCTCGGTAAATGAGTCGGCTTTGACGGGGGAAAGTATACCTGTTGACAAAGAAGTGGGCGACTTTGTAAGCTCGGGGACAGTTAATATTTCCGGATTTATCAAGTGCAGAGCGACAAGGGTTGGAAACGATACGACACTTGCACAGATTATAAAGATGGTAAGCGATGCGTCAGCGACAAAAGCCCCCATTGCACGTATAGCAGACAAGGTTTCGGGAATATTCGTACCCGCAGTAATTTCAATTGCTATTGTTACCGTTATTATATGGCTTGTACTGGGCAAAGAATTTGGTTTTGCGTTAGTTCGAGGTATATCTGTTTTGGTTATAAGCTGTCCCTGTGCTTTGGGACTTGCGACACCGGTTGCGATAATGGTGGGTAACGGTGTCGGTGCGAAAAACGGTATTCTTTTTAAGACGGCGGAATCCCTTGAAGTTACGGGAAGAATAAAAACAATAGCTCTTGACAAGACGGGAACAGTTACCGAGGGTAAACCTGTAATAACAGATATAATACCCATTTCCGATACAACCGAGAAACAGCTTATCGAATATGCATATTCTCTTGAAAAAAAGAGTGAGCATCCATTGGCAAAGGCGATAGTATCTTATGCTGAAAGCAACGGAATATCTTTCTTTGAAGTGACAGATTTTAAAAACGTTGTAGGAAACGGATTATGTGCGGAATATCAGGGTAAGAAGCTTTACGGAGGAAACAGAAAATATATTGAAAGCGTAACACGTATTGACAATGAAGCAGTATCATTAGCCGAGGGCTTGGCTAACGAAGGTAAAACCCCTTTGTTTTTCGCATTGGACAGTAAGCTTATAGGCATAATTGCCGTAGCTGACGTTATAAAGGAAGACAGTAGAGATGCTGTTATGCAACTGAAGAATATGGGTATTCATACGGTTATGCTGACTGGTGACAACGAAAGAACTGCAAAGAAAATAGCAAGTCAGGCAGGTGTTGACGAGGTTATAGCGGGAGTGTTGCCCAGCGGCAAAGAAAGCGTTATAAGAGAGTTAAAAACAAAAGGTCGTGTGGCAATGGTGGGCGACGGAATAAACGACGCTTTGGCGCTTACTACTGCCGACGTGGGAATTGCTATAGGTGCGGGAACCGATATTGCAATAGATTCTGCAGACGTAGTGTTGATGAAGAGCAGACTTTCCGACGTAGTATCTGCAATAAAAATAAGCAGGGCGACGTTAAGAACGATACATCAGAATTTATTCTGGGCGTTTATATATAACGCAATAGGAATACCCGTAGCGGCAGGGGCGTTTATATCTTTGTTCGGCTGGAAGATGACGCCAATGCTCGGGGCGGCGGCAATGAGCTTGTCAAGCTTTTGTGTTGTTACGAATGCGTTGCGGCTGAATTTTGTAAGGCTGCCAAACGCTTCAAAAGACGAAATAAACCCGCCGCAAATTATTATGAATATCAAGGGAATGATGTGTGAACATTGTGAGAACACTGTTAAGAAAGCATTGATTTCTGTAGAGGGTGTTAACTATGCCGAGGCTGACCATAAAAAGAACGTAGCATTGGTTTGGACATCGGGAGACATTGACGTTGAGTTGCTGAAAAAAGCAGTAGAAGCAGAGGACTATAAGGTTAAAAAAATACACATTAAGTAAAACAAGGCGATATAGGTCAAAGACCAGTATCGCCTTGTATATTTCAATGTTATTTTATAATACAAGCCTGTCTGTAGTTAAGTGAAAATGAGGCTTCAACGCTCTTTTTAGTGTATTCGACAATACCTCTTAACGGGTCGCAGAATATATATGTATTGTCGGTATATCCGATAAGAACGAGGCAGTGGGAATATGAATGCCAGTTGACGTATTTGCCGTCTATAGTATCTTCCCAACAAAGCTTGGCATTTCCGTTCATTCTTAATGTTCCCCACATAATAACAGGGGTACCGCTTTCAAGGAGAGATTCGTAATAATCAAGGGTATTTCCGCTTACGTCATATACCAGCTTTGACGAACCTACAGAAGCAAGATAGGCATTTCCCGTTGTAACGACACAGGGGGCGTAACAGCCATAGCCCGTACCTTTTGCGTTTCCGACGTAGGTTGTCCAAGGGTCGCCTTTTTTTAGCGGAGACTGAGGCATAAAGTCGTCATATAGCTTTACAGGGTCAATTGTATATCCGTTATATTTTAGAGCTATAGCGAGAGATACGACCTCGCAGCCGTTGGGGAGGGCGGGTTTTTGCAATATGTTTTTTACGTCAAGGGCGAGCTTTGATGGCTTTTTAACCGTAACAGTTACTGTTTCTTGAGCCTTATTTCCCGAGGAGTCGGCGGCGGTATATACAAGCTTGTATGTGCCGGGAACGGTTTTATTTACAGCAGAAGAGTCTACAGTTACTTCAACGTTTCCGCAATAACTGTCGGTTGCTTTTACGTTGTCAGTGAAGCTATAGGGCTTACCAAGCTCGATGGTAATGTCTTGATGTCCGCTTATTACCGGAGGGG
>JAFQOB010000131.1 GCA_017395725.1 Clostridia bacterium | reverse complement strand
GTATAGGATATAAGGGTGACCTTCTTGCAAGAGTCAGAGCCGACCTTTTCAATTTCAGAGATTTGACCTCGGGTAAGATCGTTATTTTAGGTTCAAATACCTTAGCAACCTTCCCCGGTGGCAGAGCATTAAAAAACAGAACCAATATCGTTCTCCACCCCTCCGAAGAATACCACCCCGAAGATACAACAGTCGTTCACTCAATTGAACATTTACTTGAAGAAGTAAAAAAATATAATACAGATGATGTATTCGTAATCGGTGGAGCGAGTGTGTACAGACAGATGCTTCCCTATTGCGACACAGCTTACGTTACCAAGTTTGACAAATCATTTGATAAAGACGTTTATTTCCCTAACCTCGACGAAGATGAAAGTTGGGAAATGGTTTGGAAAGGCGAAAAGCAGGTAAGTGATCCCGAAAAGGACACGGAAGCTAATCTGGAATTTTACTTTACAGAATACAGAAGAAAATAACATTAAAACAGAGTGTGCCGAATAAACACACTCTGTTTTTTATAATTCAATTGTTTTCCCTAAAGCAAAAGAATAAATAAGAATTTTATCCACCTTTTTGCCGAACATTTTTCTACAAGCTTCGGCATAGTATGAAAGCTGTGTTTTATGTCTCTCGATAAGAGTTTTTTCAGCCTTCCCCGATTCTATATCTTTAGTCGAAAACCAATCCGTTTTGTAATCAGCAAGTACAAGCTTTTCACTTTCATCAAGAAAAAGAAGGTCAATAACCCCCTGAACAAGTACGCATTCATCTGCGTACTTTTCTTTTAAAGAGTTATCCTGTGTAAATTCAGAAGCCGGTAGCTTTATATTAAATCTTCTTTCACGCCATATTTTTTTGGCTTTTGAAAGAGATTCAAAAAGTTGGCTACAGAAAAATTCTTTTACCTTTTCAACGTTAACAAGAGAAGAATTGCGTTTGTCAATATAACCCTTTTCTGTTAGTCTTGACAATTCATTTTCGACACCGTTCATTGTTACGTTGTCAAAATCGCAGAACTGCATAAACACGTGGGTAGCTGTTCCTCTTTCTGCCCCTGTTGCGCGTTCTTTTTCAGGGAGTAGGAATTTTGGCTTAACGTACATAGACGGAGCAATAGGCTCGTTTTCCGTTGTGTATTCATCAAGCACACCGGGATATAATTTTGATACTGCAAGTTTTGAAGGCAATTCGGTCATTTCTTTATATGGATATTCAAAAGAAAGACGTTTTTCAATTATACCAAGAAGGCTGTTAATCAAATCCTCGTCAAAAACCTTTTCCGTTTTTTCAACAACTGCTTCTTTATCTTCAATTTTATTGGATATATACTCAAGCTCAAAATCTGTATAATCGGATTTGAGAATTCCCCACAGAATAAGCTCTGACATATTTTTTGCTTCAAGCAAAATATGCCTTGATACTTTTCTTTCTGCAGAGGAAATGTTTTCTATTACTTCCCTCGCGTGTTTTAATGCCGAAGTAATAATAAGCCGCTTTTTTGCTCTTGTTAAAGCAACGTAAAGAACACGCATCTCTTCATCAAGGGCTTCTTCGCGTAAAGCAATTTCAGCAGCGCTTCTTGCCAACGTATTGAATTTACCAAAAGAGGTTTGGTCACGAAGTCTTAGTGTTAATCCATATTCTTTATGAATTATATAGGCACTCCGTTCGTCGCCTCTGTTAAATTGATGAGCAGTATCACAAAAGTATACCGTATCAAACTCAAGACCTTTTGAATTGTGTACAGACATTATATTGACAACGCCTTTTCCCTCTCCGTTAAGTCTTGCGTTTGAAAGCTTTGTTTTCTTATCCAAAACGTCATTCAGATAAAGAATAAAATTATATAACCCTTTAAAACTGCCATTTTCAAACTGTCGGGCATATTCATAGAGCAAAAGCAGATTCGCTTGGCGTTCAATATCGGAATCCTTATTTTTTCTACCCGAAAGGAGTTCAACTATGTGGGTATCATTATATATATACCTGACAAGCTTATCAACAGGACAGCCCTCGGAAACTTTTCTCCATTGATTTAACTTTGTAAGAAAATATTCGCACTTTTTATCCAAGGTATCTTTGTAATATTTTTGAAGAGCATAAAACAAAGTGCCGTTCTTTTCATATCTGCGAATTGCAGTTAATTCAGATAAAGTAAAGGCAAATATAGGGCTTTTCAGCGCGCCTGCAAGATAAATATCCCTACTCGGATTATCAACGGTATTCAATATACAAAGCATCAAGAGAACCGCGTCATTTTCAAAAAAGTCTCTGTCAACTTGATTAAAGCTTTGTATATTTCTTTTTTTCAAAGCCTCTTCAAAAAATATTGTATTATTTCTCGAACGGAAAAGAAGAGCTATATCAGACGGGTCAGTCCCCTCCTTCACAAGCCTTTCAACTTCCGAAGCGACAAACTCAGCTTCTCTGACAACACCGGAAACCTCATCGTCATCTTCCATAAAGCAAAGTCTAACGTTATAATCTTCTTCCCCCTCTTTATACACCTTTGAACAAACAAGTCTGTCTCCCTCTGTATATGGAGCTTTTCCGCTGTTATTGTTAAAAAGTATTTCAAAAACAGCGTTCGAAAAATCAATTACAGCCTTGTCACTGCGGAAGTTATTGGACAGATAAAGAGTTACTCCGTCAGAATCGGGACACTCTCCACAGGGCATAACCTCAGGAAAATTGCTTCTGTATTCTGAGAACAATGCAGGTTCAGAACCTCTGAAGCCGTAAATACTCTGTTTTATATCACCAACCATAAACCTATTAAAAGGCGTACTT
>JAFQOB010000130.1 GCA_017395725.1 Clostridia bacterium | reverse complement strand
ATGGTTATTACTGATATCAAAATCAGAAAGATATTCGACGAAAGTCCGATGAAAGCAATCGTATCAGTAACCTTCGACGATCAGCTTGCAGTTCACGACATCAAAGTAATCAACACTAAAGACAAACTGTTCATTGTGATGCCAAGCAGAAAGAACCCTGACAACACATATCGCGATATCGTACATCCGATCAACGCAGAGTTCAGAGCATCACTTGAAAAAGCAGTTCTCGAAGCATACGAGGCAAAACTTGCTGAGGAAAGTGATGAACCTATAGCGCTTGGCGCTGATAGCAACTGACAATATTTTTCTAAAAACAAAAAATAGGCTTTGTCCGTGATATATTCATTGGGCAAAGCCTTTTTTTATTCAGTTAAGCTTATCAAGTATAGCCTGTTTGCTTCTTACGCCCACTTCTTTTGCAACGACTTCGCCGTTTTTCATAAATACGAGTGTCGGTATACTCATTATACCAAACTGCTGAGCTAAGTCAGGCTGTTCATCAACGTTTATCTTACAAACCTTAGCCTTACCTTCAACCTCATTTGCGATTTCGTCAACAATGGGAGAAAGCATACGGCAAGGTCCGCACCACGTTGCCCAAAAATCAAGCAATACGGGAACAGGGGATTTGATTACTTCTTCATCATAGTTTTCTTTTGTTATAGTAATAACAGCCATTTGTTTTCTCCTTTTTATTTATACTTGGTTTTATTATCCCCCGAATCTCAAGGGATAATACATTTTACATACTTAAAGGCTTCCCCGCTTTAGCAGGGATTGCCTTTTTAATTACTTAAGTGCAATTGCCTCTTTTGCCTTAGCAGAGCAATGTCTGCTGCTGTAAGACCGTACGTTTCAGGGCATATCCCCGCTTTAGCGGGGATTGCCTTTTTTAATTACTTAAGCGCAATTGCCTCTTTTGCCTTAGCAACAATATCTGCTGCTGTAAGACCGTACATTTCAAGCAATGGCGGAACTTTACCGCTTCTGCCGAATGCATCCTTAACGCCAACCTTAGTTACGGGAACGGGGCAAGTTTCTGCCAATACTTCGCATACAGCACTTCCGAGACCGCCGATAACGCTGTGTTCTTCAGCAGTTACAATAGCGCCTGTCTCTTTTGCAGCCTTAACGAGAATATCCTTGTCGATAGGCTTAATTGTAGCCATATTTATAACTCTTGCACTGATACCCTCTTCAGCGAGCATATCCTTAGCGATAAGAGCCTGTTCAACCATAAGACCGTTTGCAACGATAGTAACGTCTTTACCGTCAGCCATCTGAACGCCCTTACCGATTTCGAACTTATATGTTTCCTGATCAAAGAGAGTGGGAACAGCAAATCTGCCGAATCTCATATATACAGGACCCTCGTGAAGAATAGCCGCTTCAACAACAGCTCTTGCTTCAACAGCGTCTGCGGGACAGATAACTGTCATACCGGGAATAGTACGCATTGTAGCAAAGTCTTCGTTGCACTGGTGAGTAGCACCGTCTTCACCAACGGAGATACCGCCGTGAGTAGCACCAATCTTAACGTTGAGGTGAGGATAACCGATAGAGTTTCTAATCTGTTCGAAAGAACGGCCTGCAGCGAACATAGCGAAGGTAGAAACGAAAGGAATCTTACCTGTTGCAGCAACACCTGCAGCAACGGAAACCATGTTACCCTCTGCGATACCGCAGTCAAAATGTCTTTCGGGGAACTTTTTCTTAAACATTATTGTCTTTGTAGCTTCAGCAAGGTCAGCATCGAATACTACAAAATCATATTTTTCACCAAACTCGGCAAGTGCCTTGCCGTAAGCTTCTCTTGTTGCAATTTTATCTGCCATGTTATTAACTCCTATACAATTTAATAGATTAGAGCTGAGCCTTAAGCTCTGCTACTGCCTTTTCGTATTCTTCGGCATTGGGTGCCTTACCGTGCCAGCCTGCCTGATTTTCCATAAAGGAAACGCCTTTACCCTTAGTTGTCTTACATACAACCATAGTGGGCTGACCCTTTGTAGCTTTTGCTTCTTCAACAGCCTTTTCAATCTGGTTAAAGTCGTGGCCGTCGATAACGATTACGTTCCAGCCGAACGCCTTGAACTTTTCATCAATAGGTGTAGAATTCATAACGTCTGTAATAGCACCGTCTATCTGGAGTCCGTTGAAGTCAACGAATGCACAGAGGTTGTCAAGCTTGTAGTGAGCCGCAAACATAGCAGCCTCCCATACCTGACCTTCTGCAATTTCACCGTCGCCGAGTACGGAATATACGCGGTAATCTTTGTTGTAAATCTTTCCGGAAAGAGCCATACCGCAAGCGGTGGATATACCGAGTCCTAATGAACCCGAAGACATATCAACACCGGGAACGCCCTTCATATCGGGATGTCCCTGGAGATAGCTGTCAACTTTTCTGAATGTTTTGAGGTCTTCCTTGGGGAAGAATCCCTTTTCTGCGAGAACCGCATAAAGACCGGGTGCACAGTGACCCTTTGAAAGTACGAAACGGTCTCTGTCCTCCCACTTGGGATTTTTGGGGTCAACCTTCATCTCTACGAAATAGAGATAAGTAAGAATTTCGGCGATTGACATAGAGCCGCCGGGATGGCCTGAAGAAGCGCTGAAAACCTCTTCGAGAATATCAAGCTTAATTTCTATAGCTTTCTTTTGCAATTCAGCAATTTTTGCCTGTTCCATCAGTGTTCCTCCTAAAGCAAATAATACTTTGATTTATAGTTATTTTTTTATAAACATTCTAACTCTTATTATTGTACATTGTTTATCGTCTTTTGTCAAATCATTTTTTCAAAATATTGGTCTTTTTCTCTAAAATAATTTATAATTTATTGCGTATTTTGCGAATTGGTGGTATAATTTATACCATTGATATCTATATTATCTGCAATGGGAGGTTTTTTATGAAATTCAGTGATATGGAATATAAGCGTGCAGACGCTGTACAAACAGGTAAAACCTTTGAAAAGCTTACCGAAAAAATAAAAAATGCAAAGAATGAAGAAGAGGTATTTTCTGCCCTTCTTGAGCAAGAAGAAATAAGCTCTCACTTTGCGACTATGGCAAACCTTGCCTACGTCAGACACAGCATCAATACAGAAGATGAATTTTACGATAAAGAAAATGACTATTACGACGAAAACGGTCCCGTACTGCAAGAAAAGAGTACCGAATTTATGTTGGCGCTTATGGCGTCACCCTATAAGTCAGCCGTAGAGAAAAGATACGGCAGTCTTATGTTCAAAAATCTTGAAATGGAGCTAAAATGCTTCTCGCCCGAGATTATTCCCCTTCTTCAAAAAGAAAATAAGCTCGTCAGCGATTATCAAAAGCTTGTAGCATCGGCACAGATAGATTTCAGAGGCGAAATTTTGAACATATCGCAGCTCGGCGTATATAAAGAAGACAGCGACAGAGAAACAAGAAAACAAGCCTTTGAAGCCGAAGGCAACTTCTATATGAGCCACGCAGAAGAGCTTGATACAATTTTCGACAACCTCGTTAAAGTACGTACCGAAATTGCAAAAAAACTCGGTTTTAATACGTTTACCGAATTGGCATACCTCAGACGTACGCGTAACTGCTATACCCCCGAAATGGTAAAAATATTCAGAGAACAGGTAAAGAATGACCTTGTTCCCGTTGTTGCAAAAATAAAAAAAGAACAGGCTGAAACCATTAAGGTTGACA
Organism: Clostridia bacterium; assembly: GCA_017395725.1. The sequence goes on along the minus strand of JAFQOB010000130.1, from coordinate 950 downwards.
ACCTGAAGCTTTATGACGACACAACATTCTATCTCGACGGCAACCCAAAACCCGTCGGCTCTCCCGAGGATATTCTCGCCGCAGGAAAGAAGATGTATGAAGAAATGTCCCCCGAGGCTAATGAGTTTATTAACTTTATGTACGATAACGAGCTTCTCGACGTAAAGGCTAAAAAAGGAAAAGCTGTCGGCGGATACTGCATAACCTTCCCCGAATATAAAGCTCCCTTTATCTTCTCAAACTTTAACGGAACCGCAGGAGACGTGGAGGTTCTTACACACGAAGCGGGACACGCTTTCGCTGACTATACAGTGAGAAACTTCGAAATTGAAGCAAACAAGAATCCAACTATGGAATCATGTGAAACCCATTCTATGTCAATGGAATTCTTTGCTTGGCCTTGGCTCGAACTTTTCTATAAAGACGATACCAAGAGAGCAAAACTGACCCACCTTAAAGGCGCATTGATATTTATTCCCTACGGCTGTATCGTTGACGAATTCCAGCATATCGTCTACGATAATCCCGACCTTACCCCTGCCGAGAGACACGGAGCCTGGGCAAAGCTCGAAAGAACCTATCGCCCCTATATCGATATGACGGGTATTCCCTTCTATGGCGACGGCAGAGGTTGGCAGAGACAGCTCCATATCTATCACTACCCATTCTATTATATCGACTATTGCCTTGCACAGACAGCGGCATTGACCTTCAGAAATATTATGATGACCGACTATAAAGACGCCTGGGAAAGATATATGAAATTTGTAAACGAGGGCGGCAAAAAGACCTTCGTTGAGCTTTGTGCCGTTGCAGGCATAAAGACTCCTTTCGAAAACGGCGCCCTAAAAGAAATAGCAACCGCAACAGAAACATGGCTTGAAAAACAAAAATAACTTACTTTCTTTTAAGGAAAGAAAGTAAGCAAAGAAACCTCGAATAATGGATTT
>JAFQOB010000129.1 GCA_017395725.1 Clostridia bacterium | reverse complement strand
TTAAAGCTTGATTTGTTTGCGATAAGTCGGGCACTTATCGGAAAAATAGTTTCCTTAACTTCAAGATTATTTTCTTTTAAGGTTGTACCCGTTTCGACGATATCCACAATAACGTCTGAAAGTCCCAAAATTGGAGCTATTTCGATAGAACCGTTCAGGTGAATCATATCTATTTCTCTGCCTTTTGAAGCGTAGAAATTCTGAGCAATATTGGTAAATTTCGTTGCAACTCTGAGTGTTTTCTGTGGGTCGTCTCTAAACTCTTTCTTTGCGGCAACAGCCATTCTGCATTTACCGATATCAAGGTCGAGTAGCTCGTAAACGTCGGGATTATATTCAAGAAGTATATCCTTTCCCGCAACACCTATATCAGCGGCGCCTCTTTCAACGTATATGGCTGAATCAGAGGGCTTAACCCAGAAATATCTAACGCAAAGCTCATCATTTTCAAATATAAGCTTTCTGCTGTTTTCTTTAATGGAGGGGCATTCGAATCCGGCCTTTTCAAACATAGCGTAAACTTTTTCGCCAAGTCTTCCCTTGGGAAGAGCTATATTAAGCATTGTTTTCAATTATAACCACTCCTTTATCATTAAGTTTCAAAAGCTGCTTATATTTAATATCCTTGGGGACTGCTTTTTGAGCCATAACGCTTTTACCGTTATCAGCCATCATTTTTATAGCATTGTTAAGTGAATTGATGCTATCTCCGTCATTGTAGAGAATAACCGTATCGACGTCAAATCCCTTTTCTGTTTCGTTGAAGCGTTCAAGTAAATCAAGGTAGACGGCAAAGCCAATAGCACCGGTTTTTCTTCCCATCTTTTGCATAAGCTTGTCATATTGACCGCCCGATAGAACACCGGTTGGAATAGTGTTAATAAATCCTTTGAATACGATTCCGTTATAATAGTTCATATCGTTTATAACAGAAAAGTCGATTCTTATCATATCTCCGTAACCGTTTTCAACGAGAGCATTTACAATGTCTGAAAGTTCATCGATTTTTTTCTTTTCGATAAATTCGGAAAGTTCATTCTTTAGTATATCGATTACTTTTTCAGGTGAACCGTATGTTGAAATAAGTTTTTTGAGTGCATTTGCTTTTTGTTCGGGGATTTCTTCTTCTGCACATATTCTTGCAATTTCGTGAGTATTCTTTTCACTTGCACACTTTAAAACATTCTTTCTGTTTTCTTCGGAAATACTTATATTTTCAATAACGTCTGAAAGGATACTAAGGCTTGATATGTCAAGAACGCAGTCCTCTGAAATGCTTTTAAGGCTTTCGCATGCGAGCATAAGAACTTCGTAAATATTGTAGTTATCAATATCGCCAATACATTCGAGCCCCGACTGCATAATTTCTTTAAAAGAATGAGCACCTTTGGATATACGGTAAACGTTTTCGTTGTAGTATACTTTATTTACGGTGTTTTTTTCGTCTTTTGTATTCTTAATAATCGAAAGGGTAACGTCGGGTTTTAGTGCAAGTAACTTTCCGTTAGTATCGGTAAAGGTGATGATACTGTCGGAAACAAGAAAGTCTTTGTTTCTTACGTAAAGTTCGTACTCTTCGAATTTACTCATTTTATATTGTGAATAGCCGTATTTACCGTAGAGCTGACGGAGTTTAAAAATAGCTATTTCTTCATTTTTTAAAACAGTATCTTTTATATCCATATTACTTACTCTCTTTCGTAGATAACTTTTCTATAGCTTCCTTGTAACCGCCGCTTCCGTAGTTTAGACATTTGTTTACGCGGCTTATAGTAGCTGTGCTTACGCCTGTCTTTGACAATACTTCCTGATAACTCTTTCCGTCGTTTAGGAGCAGAGCAACCTCAAGTCTTTGAGACATATCCTGAAGCTCTTTAATTGTACAGATATCTTCAAAAAATCTTTTACATTCTTCTGTGCTTTCCAGGTTAAGAATTGCCTTTATAAATCTTTCTGTGGATTCGTTATGAATATCTTTCATTTTAGTCACCTTTTCAGAATATTTTTGTAAACATAATAACGGTGGATATTTTACCACACTAAAGCGATAAAGTCAATAGGTTTTTACATATTATTTTATTAAAATTCTATTAATCTTGTAAATATA
>JAFQOB010000128.1 GCA_017395725.1 Clostridia bacterium | reverse complement strand
TTCACTATACAGGATGCGGTTTCGGCCGCCTTTTATACCTTTTGGGCAGCGACACCAAACCAACTTATAATATAGCCTGTTTTGCTTTATCTGTCAAACAAAACCGCATGCCTTGTTCTTGCGCCCGCGCAGTGATATAATGTGGTTACAAGGCGCGCTGCGCACGAAAGGATAACGTTGAAGTAAACGGCGTAAATATTCACATAAACTAACAAAAATTCGTATGGTTTAAAAACCATACGAATTTTTTAAATATAAATATCGGGAATTTCATTGTGTTCAACCCAAAGTTCACCATTTACTTCCCCTACGGAACATTTTATAATAGGACCGTGACCCCAATTATAATAATTATAGCAGTTATAATATCTGCTTATTAAATCCGGAATATCCTTTGCTACGACGACATAATCCATTAAATTATCGTAACTTCGCATATAAACTAATGAATCGTCAACAGTAGCATCAGGCAAAACTCTGAAACCGAAAGAATCCCCCACATCATTACTGGCAAAGGCAATAAACCTTTCAATCTTATCCAAATAATCCTCAAACGTTTTGCAAAGATGAACCAACAAAGTTCTATTATATTCTATTTCTGTTCGAATATCTTCCAAAGAATACATAAGGCATCCATCGCCATTGGTTTCGCAAAGAAAAGATTTTAAAGATTCGGGAAGCTCGTATCCGATTTCGGACTCCATACTGTCTATAGCCTCATACGTACAAGGAGCTTTAAACTTTACATTACCGGGATTGTTTATATAATACCTTGAGTTTTCAATCAATTTTTTATACATATAATTACACCATATACTCATTAAAACCGGCAAAACAAAAGTTCCACCGGTTTTAAATTAGAGATTATCAGATAGTTAAGCTCGTGATTCGTTAAGATTACGCGCGCTTGTTTTGCCTTCGGGCTTAATTTCACCTGCAGCCATAAGTGAACGTTTAGTAAGAGCAGGACCTACGAGTTCATATATGAGAACCGCGAAGAGAACAACGCTTCTGATGATAGAACCGTCCTGAAGCTCTGCGGCTGTAATACACATTCCAAGAGCTACACCTGCCTGGGGAAGGAGTGTAATACCAAGGTTTTTAGTGATTTTAGAATCGGTTTTGCAAAGCTTACAGCTTCCAAAAGCACCATAATACTTACCTGCAGAACGAGCGAGTATGTACACAACACCAACGAGAACGACTAATGGATTCGTAAGGATATTAAGATCAAGTTCAGCACCTGAAATTACGAAGAAAAGAATATTGATAGGTCCTGTCCAACGGTCGATTCTATCCATAAGTTCTTCTGAGGTTTCACAGAAGTTGCAGAAGATAGTGCCTGTCATCATACAAACGAGAAGGAGTGAGAATCCAACGTGGATGCCGCCAACTTCAAATTTAATCATAGAAAGACCAACAGTAAGGAGAACGAACGCAACGGAAATTGCAAGACGCTTACTGCGTGAATGGAAGAAAATTTCAATCCAATTAAGAATAAACCCGCAAACAGCACCAAGAACAAGTGATGCTACGATTTCAATAATGGGTTCAAGAACGATACCAATAATACTTACAGAACCTGCTTCAATAGCCATTGCAATTCCGAAGGATGCAGAGAAGAGAACAAGACCAACAGCATCATCAATAGCAACAACTAAAAGCAAAAGTTTTGTCAACGGACCATCAGCTTTATATTGCTTTACAACCATCAAAGTTGCCGCAGGAGCCGTGGCAGAAGCAATTGCACCAAGTGTGATTGCCGCAGGAATAGAAAGCAAATTAGGCATCAAAAAATGAAGGACTATAAGAATAATATCTACAACAACAGTAGTTATTACAGCTTGAAGTATACCAATGGTAATAGCTGCTTTACCCATACTTTTAAGCTGAGAAAGTCTGAATTCGTTACCGATAGTAAATGCGATAAAGCCAAGAGCAACCTGAGTAATGAGCTTCATTCCCTCTACGTCTTCGAGAGAATTGAATCCAAAACCGGATATTTGCAATGCGCCTATACAAAAAGGACCTAGAATAAGACCTGCTACGAGGTACGCTGTAACGGCAGGCAAATTAAGCTTCTTCGCAAGACGAGACAGAAGCAAACCGCCAATCATTGCGACAGCAAGGCTGATAAGAATTTCCATAAGGAGACCTCTTTTCAAATTATATTACTTTTTAATATGTAGTTACGACTAAAATACTATGATTAGAATCAATTTGCCGTACAGCTCTAAATTATACATCTTTTTTTTGAATTTGTCAATACTTGGCTCGCAGTTTTACTTTTTTCGTCAAATAAAAATATAAATTTACAGATGCGGCAAATAACAAAGCATCGAGAATTAGATTCATAGTATCTTACTGATTTTTTCATAATATAATCAATAAAATATGGTATCTTATAAAAAACTGTACACTTGGAAGGAAACGATATAAAACACTTTCTCGAAACGTCAGAAACTATCGGAAAAGGTTTAGGCTTTTCCCATTTCAGCCCTACTCATATTTTGTGGTTAATATTTTTCGTAATAGCAGCAGTAACACTTTCATTATTCTATAAAAAAAGTAATGAAAAAACAAAAAAGATTATGCGTATAACTGTCGCAGGGCTTCTCGTTGCAGACGAAATTTTCAAAATCGTAGGGTTAATCATTGGCGGTAATTATTTGCCTAAATATCTTCCACTACACCTTTGCAGTATAAACATATTTTTAATCGCAATTCACGCATTTAAAAAATCAAAACTACTTGATAATTTTCTTTATGCTGTATGTATGACAACGTCTTTAGCGGCATTACTCTTCCCCACCTGGACGAAACTTCCCCTTACCAATTTTATGCACATACATAGCTTCTCGGTGCATATACTACTTGCTCTGTATCCGCTTATGCTGACAGTTGGAGGCACAATAAAGCCTGACCCCAAGCAAATTCCCAAATGTTTATTATTACTTGTAGGATTAGCAATTCCTGCGTATGTAGCAAATTTAATATTTGATACCAACTTTATGTTCCTTACCAGTGCAGGAAAAACAAATCCATTATACATATTTAAAACTGTTTTCGGGAGCCATCTTTGGGGATACCCCATATACGGAACAATAATTTTTACAGTAATGTACTTAACACCATATTTATGGAAAAAACTTAAATCAAAATCAAATACATAAGTTAAAAAGGTTGAGATTAAATCTCAGCCTTTTAATTTAGATAATTTGTTTTTTGCTTATTTAACAAGGGATACCGCACAAGCTCAGAAGAATCAAGACTTTCATTATTAAGCTTAACCGCATTTATTTGCCCGTTTCGTAAGTTGTGTAGTACAAAATACCCTTTGAAGAATCATAGCATGACGTATAAATTGTATACTCATATTTACCGCCACCAAGATGTACTGTTCCCTTTATATTACTGACGGTATTTAAAATATGAAAGAATTGACTTATAGCATCGT
>JAFQOB010000127.1 GCA_017395725.1 Clostridia bacterium | reverse complement strand
TTCATATTAACATACACACGCTTAATCATACAAGTATTTTTGCCTATTGCATTACAACCGTAGGTTATAATTTTCACTGTAAAATAATCTTTCCAAAGGATTCCACAAAGATTAAACAATCTCTGTGGAACCCTAAACCATTAATTACTTTACAAATTCCATTTAAAATAGCATAATATCAATTTTCCAAAATACTATTATTTTCACGCTTTATACATATCGACTTAACTATAGATGTAGGTATAAAACAAATCAACGAAAGAATAACATTATATATTATATTTTCTGTGCATTGTTTAAAAAATGAAACGGAAAATATTTTTGGGGGAATATCAATTAAATACATTAGATATTTTCAAACTTATCCATTCAATAAAATATACCATACCCATAATCAGCATTATTGAAATTGGTGCACTATATGCAATGAACACTGTAGCTTTTTTCACCATCACACCCAAAACGACAAAAAGACAACACAAAAACGAGACAACTATAATCGTCTTTTGTTTGTTCAAACTCAAAGCATACAAGAAGGCACATAAATAACAATTAAATGTAATAAGTAAGACTGTGATATATATTATTGCTACTGTATCACTCAAACTATTTAATCTTGAAGATAAGTAATCCCCTGTTATATCAAAGAAATAAATGTAAAAACATGCAAATTGAAATAATGTTAAACTATACTTTATGATAGAAAAAACAGTTTTCTTCATATATCCACCTTTTTACTTTTATTCTGAAAGAAAAGCAATCACCTTATTCATCACTGGTGTCCTATGTTGCATTTTGCTGTGTAACCTATCCACAAGCGAATTTCCGCCAACAAATCCGCTTTCAAAAAAGCTCCCACGACGGTCATCCTGAGCGAGCATTACGCACATAAATATTTATCAAAATACTTTAACGCGAGCCGAAGGATCCCATACGATTTTCTTAAACTTAATGGGATTCTTCGACTTCGAGGGCGTTGCCCTCTTCGCTCAGAATGACTGCAAAGTATTACCTTAACCTCATACCGACTACCCGGTCAATTTGATTGGTTACTTCAATTACACTGTCAGTCTCTTCAATCAAAAATCTTCCCTGCGGGCCTACTACTAAGTGTTCATTAAATATCATCAGATTGTTGTATTACTTTTTTTGCTCGTTTTTTTGATACTATCAGTTTAGTTATCAAACCCGAAACAATCGATAGCACAACCAAAAGCGGTAGCTTAATCCAAAAGAACAAATCAACAGCAGTAAACACAGAAAGGCTGACAGTAACCAACCAGTCGTTTGTTCCCGCAAAATCATATCCTGCTCCTCCAATCATCCCAAAAAAGAAGGCGATTATTGCTACTATTACATACCACAAACCATATAACAAACTCGGAATTATAATATCTTCAGTTTTTATGTAACATAGGCTGCCATAAATTATTGCAGAAATTGGCAGATAGCCGTACATACACAAAAAAACAGTAAAGTCTCTTAAAAAATTCAATTTAGAAGGAAGCCAATTATTAAACATCAAAAGACATACTATTACTAATAGTAGAAAATATACCGCATATAAAACGCGCAATATTTTTACATTACTTTCTAAACGTTCGTCCATTTTTCTCCCTCACTCCTGTAAATATTCAAAGACTTTTGTTATTACTTCTGTCCTATGTTGATTCTTTCCGTGAAAATGATGTACCATTTCAATAAAATCATCGGTACCAATTCCACCATTTGTATCGAAATTGACAAATATTTTTTCCATAGCAATCTTTTTTATAGGTTCATCACCATTGGGATTTTCTTGCCAACCAATCTGACTCATAAAACCTACTATATTATCCCCTTTTTTCTGCACATCCATATCAAGAGCAGCATTGTAATTTTTTAAAAAAGTCTCAATTTGCGTGAATGTTGTAAAAGTAGTGGGAATTTCAAAAGCATAATCATTTTGATCAATTATATTTGTTTTGAAATCGACTCCTGCAATTGCATAATATTTTGTAGATCTGTCATTCGAATAATTCAATGAATTGGTAAAAGAAAAACTATACGGTTCATAATCATCACAGTCTCCATCTACAGGGTTGTTTCCGCCATACATTGCACTATTCCTATCCAAATCATGATCACACAACACATGTTTAATCTCTGTATCATTGGAAACATCAGCATAACCACTTCCCCAATGCGGAGTATCAATTGTAACAAGTTTTTCTACATATTCATCATTATAAAGGTTCTCAATGTAATATCTTGCAACAAGACCTCCCATACTATGACCAACTATGTTGAACGAATAATCGTCTCCATGTATTCCAAAAGCATGCTTCATCTCAGAGGAGCCGGATGTTTTAACATAAGATATTAAATTACTTACGTATGCTTGTAACTTCAATGCGCTGTTTTTTACAACGTCTTCATTTGGATAATTAAAAACAAAAAGATTAACATTTTCTATGTATCCTTGTTGTTTCAAATGATAAGCAAGATTGCCTTCGTGGTCACTATTATCTTGAGCTGATACCAATTCGCCATTATCATAACCTTCGTTAAACACAGCTCCTACCGATATATTATTGTCCAATGTTTGTCCGGTCAACCACTGAGAATTGACATCGGTATATAACTTCGGTATGTCTCCTATACTGGTTCCGTTAATATTGATAGCATAATGATCATTATCTCCAAGTTTAATAGAATTGCTTGCCCCCCAACAACCGAGAGAATTTGATACTCTTCCATGAATAAGAATAACAGCTTTTTTATCTGTTGTAGCTTCAAACACCCACTTTTGTGTGTTTGATGACGAATTAAGCTCAAGACACGCAGTTTTGTTTTGCACCATTGTTTGAGCAACCCCACCAATAGTTTTGGTCTCGGACATATCGGTATATACACCGACTCTGTATATCGAATTTGTCGCAGGAACCAAACTGTATGAGCCATTTCCTTGGTCAATCAAATACATCTTTTGTGAAGCTATAGGATTACCAACCGAACAACTTAAAACCTGTTCATCTACTGCTAATCCTCCGTATACTCCTATTCCATAATTCGAATCGTCTTCGGGATATATCGTATATGTATTATCTGTATTCTTTAATACTTGCCACCTTTGTGCACTGCTCGCGGCATAATCATTCACTTCAATTTTAGTGTCGTATGTCAAATATTTATTCTCATACAAATTCTTGATATAATACAAACCCGATTCTATTGCCTGTGAATATGCCTGCGGCGGTGTTGTAGTTATTTGCCACTGTTGTGAAGTGCCTGTATGTGTAGCATAAGGATATACACTTGTACCGCTGCCTGTCAAGCTCATCCAAGGTCTTCCCGCAGAAAGAATCAAATACATTCCGTTATCCAATTTTTCAAACTGCCATCTGCCAAAACCGTCACTTGCTTTTGCAGGCAATGTTATCGTACCGTAATCCATATTGAAATACAATCCCAACGACGTATTTCCGTTTGGTACAATATTATACGTTGATGGATAATATGCGTTCTTTTGTACAGTCCACTTTACTGCCGTTCCGCCGTTTCCGTAATCACTTAAATATACACTCGAACCCGAGGCGCAAAGATATTTACCCGTATATACATTCTGTATATAATACGTTCCTTCCGTAACTGCTTCAAAGTTTGTTGTATATCTTACCTCAAGATACGGTATATTCGCACCGCCGTTACCCGTATAGTCTGATGAATAAAACTGATTCCAGTCGTTTATCTGTGCTTCATATTTTAATGCAAAACCGAAATCTGTCCAGTTCGCCCTGTAATACGTTCTCAGCTTGTCTCCAAGCTCATTTGAAGAATATCTCAGCCACAAATCTCCGGGAATAGTACTTATCTCTCCCAGCTTCGTTCCGATTGACGGCTTGTTGCTCCATTGCATTGTAGACGTAGTTATAGCCGACGAAACAAAATACAGTCCTATTCTTCCCATAGTACTCGTTCCGTTCAGCAGTCTAATATTAAAGCTTGCCCCTGTTACAGTTGTTACACTATTCATTCCGGGCAAATTCTTTACGCCCCAATACGTCCAGTTTTCTCCGCCGTTATATCCAACGTAAAGATGAGGTGAAGAATTATTATAGGGTGCAGTCTGTGTAGATCTTACATAAGTATCAAGCAAATTTGTCTGTGCATAATTTGCCGTCGTTACCGTAGGGTCAATAACAACCGGATATTTTCTTTCCTTATCCGTAAGCCATTCCTTATCGGGAGTATAGGTTATTCTCCATTCCTTTTTGCTTTCTTGGGTTACTGTAACTTCTATATCTTCGGATATTATATCATTTGCATCGTACATATACGGTGCTTTTATCATCATTATTACGTTTTCGTTTTTATCAACAAGCTCTATTCTTCCGAATTCGTCTTTCACAGGAATAAGTCCGTCGGTATCTATCACCATACTGTAGGATTTAAAGCCGTTGTACGATTCGAGAACCACTTCTTCATTTATATTACCTGTAGACATTATGTAACGGAGTGCGGTTCCCTCACCAAATGCACCCACGTACTCAATATTTGACTGCGCAAATAATATTGATTGTATCCGGTCGCAGTTATACGACTGTATAGCTTCATTAGTTGACAAAACCGTTTCGTTATTCTTTAGTACGTCTGTATCAGCCGTTTTGAGTTTTTCTATTGTTTTTTTCGCATTATTCTTAATATCAAAAACTTCTTCTACAGTGTGCTTTGCATTATTCTTTATTTTTTCCTTTTTATCTTTCAGAAGCTCTTTGCTTGTTTTCAAAGTCGCTTTTGAATCTTTTGAAAGCTTTACCTTTTCGGTAATATCGCCGTTTTCGTTTTCTGCTTCAACTGTCCAGCTTATCTTGTAGTCGCCCGATTCGAGCTTTACGAGCTTTGCGGAATTCGTATTATTCGCAAACTTTACTTTTATGGTATCGTCTACGGGGGATATACCGTTTCCGTCGGCTGTTACGTCATACTCTATATCAACCCATTCGCCGTCAACCTGTTCGTGTACTGCTTGTGGGTATGATACCGCTATATAACTTCCGTCGTCGCAAAGAAAGTGCTTTTCATGCTCTCCGCGTTTGGTTATATCTTCAGAAACAATAATCGGTTCAAGTATCTCGTCTGCCAATGATTTTTCTTCTGTAGCAGGTGTTACTGCCTGTTCAGTTTCTGCCGATTCCGCAATATCGTCTGTCAAT